>JANWXG010000229.1 GCA_025057335.1 bacterium
ACCTACTACGCGCCATCAGCGGCGACGTGGACTACGATTTCGTGGCGATATCCAGTTACGGCAACGGTACTCGCTCTTCGGGCGTTGTGCGCATCCTCAAAGACCTGGATGAAAGCCCTGTGGGGCGGCACGTGCTCATCGTGGAAGACATCGTCGACACCGGCTTGACGTTGCAGTTCCTGCTAGAGAACATGAAGGTGCACCGCACCGCCAGTGTGAAGGTGTGCGCGCTGGTAGACAAGGTGGCTCGGCGCCTTGTGCACGTGCCTATCGATTACCGAGGTTTCGAGGTACCAGATGTGTTTGTTGTAGGCTACGGCATGGACTACGCGGGGCTATACCGTAACCTTCCGTACATCGGTACCTTGGTGGAGGAACCCGCCTTCTGAAGAAGAAAAACAGCGGTTCGCCCGAGGGGGTAGACTCTGCTTGTAAAATGCGCTATAATACAAGGTGGTATTGTTCCTGTGCCTTCTCTCGTCACCGTCAACGAGCATGAAACAGCCAGAGGCTTTCCAGGTTCCTTGAGGTACAACCGCTCTGTCTACTCGAAGAGCAGAGGAACTCTTGTCAAACTGTGCTAGTGACAGCCATTATACCTCACGAACTGTCTCAACCTCAGCATCTCACGTGGCATGAGGCTGAGCGTGAACGATATCCACACTTCGAAAGGTGAAAGTCGGCATGGAAACAATTGACCTCGCGGAGTTCGACCGCAAATCGCTGGAAGAGCTACACGCCATCGCCCGCGAAAAGGGGCTAGAAGTAGAAGACAACATCCGCAAACCAGACCTCATCCAGCGCATCCTGCAGGCGCACACCGACTCGAACGGGCAGATTATTGCCGAGGGCGTGCTGGAGATACTGCCAGATGGATGGGGTTTTCTGCGGAGGGACATCAACTTTGCTGCGGACGGCGGAGGCGACATCTACGTGTCGCAGACCCAGATTAAGCGATTCGGTCTCAAGACGGGCGATACCGTGACGGGCGTGGTACGACCGCCCAAGGAGAACGAGAAATACTACGGTCTGCTCCGGGTGGAGCTGGTCAACGGCATGGACCCCGAATATGCCCGGCACCGCACGCACTTCGACGACCTGACCCCCATCTACCCCGTCGAGCGGATTCGGATGGAGACCGACAGCAAGAACATCTCCGCCCGTCTCATCGACCTGATTGCTCCCATCGGCAAGGGGCAGCGCGGGCTTATCGTGTCGCCACCGAAAGCAGGAAAAACCACGCTGTTGAAGACCATCGCCAACAGCATCACCACGAACCATCCCGAAATCGTGTTGCTGGTGCTGCTGGTAGACGAGCGTCCCGAGGAGGTGACCGATATCCGCCGCTCGGTCAAGGGGCGCGTGGTGAGCTCTACCTTCGATGAGATGCCCGAAAACCACATGCGCGTTGCCGATATGGTGCTGGAGATGGCGAAGCGCCTGGTGGAAGCGCGGCGAGATGTGGTCATCCTGCTGGACAGCCTGACTCGCCTGTCGCGCGCCTCCAACCTGACTGTCAACCCCAGCGGGCGCACGCTCTCAGGAGGGCTCGACCCGTCCGCGCTGTATCGCCCCAAGCGGTTCTTCGGAGCTGCCCGCAACATCGAGGAAGGGGGCAGCCTGACCGTGTTGGCTACGGCTCTAGTGGACACAGGCAGCCGCATGGATGACGTCATCTTCGAAGAGTTCAAGGGCACTGGCAACATGGAGCTGGTGCTCGACCGCAGCCTGTCCGAACGGCGCATCTTCCCCGCTATCGACATCAACCGCTCTGGCACTCGCCATGAGGAGCTTCTCTTCAGTGAGGAGGAGCTGCGCCGTGTGTGGAAGCTGCGTCGCATGCTCGCCTCGATGGAACCGATGCAAGCCATCGAGCAGCTCATTGGCTTACTCGCACACACTAGCTCCAACGAGGAGTTCCTACGTGTGGTGGAGAATATAAAGGAGACAGACTAGTCGGCATCGCCAACCGCAGAGGGGGGATTCGCATGAGCGACCGCTTCCGCAACATCTTTGACGACTGGCAAGATGATGAGGGTCCGCCGGAGGAGTTCGAGGAGGTCGAGCGCCTAGAACCACGCCGCCTGGACGAGAAAGAAGTACGGGTGGTGGGAGTATACGAACACCAGGAGGCGGGCATACCCCCTCAGTTTTTCGTGCTGCTGCAGGACAATCGTGGACGAAGCGTGCCGATATGGATCGGCAAATATGAGGCTCTCTCCATCTCGATGGCGCTGGAAGGAGATGTGCCTGACCGTCCCATGACACATGACCTGCTCAAGAACACCATTGAACGCCTCGGAGGCACAGTGGAACGGATTATCGTGGACGACTTGTGGCAGAGCACCTTCTACGCCAAGATTACCATCGTGCGCAACGGGGAGAGCATCGAAATCGACTCGCGACCGAGCGATGCTATCGCGCTCGCACTGCGCGCCCGCGCACCCATCTACGTAGCAGAGCCGGTCTTCGAATCAATAGGCGAGTCTATGTAGACGGCGTCTCCCCCCACACGCGGCGGCGTCTGCCGAGAACGGAGCGAGGCCTCGAAGTTTCCACATCGCTCTATGTGCCTTCTGCTGAAAAATGGTTGTCTCATCACAACGCACGGGGGACGGCTTCTGAAGCCGTCCCCCTGCTTGCAGGTAAACCCTCTCCCCGCCCCCACAGTGGGCTTCTACGCCTGCGCGAGGGCTAGGGCTAGAACAGGTTTAGTCTTTCCAGATGAGCGCGTTGCGGTAGCCGCCGCGGCACTCCGTTGGAGCGTTCTCGAACTGCCCAGCGGGTAGCCAGAAGTTGCGGTCAGCCTTCGCGTGTCCATCCGCGTAGACAAAGTTGATGGCGCCGATGGGCTTCTCACGCGGGCCAGTGACGTGGTGCACCGGACGTCCCCACAACCAGCCCTGCGGGGAGGCGAAGTCCGCCGCACACCATACGCGCTCGCCACCACCAACATCCAAGCCCCACCAAGAGCCCCACATCTGGGCGATGGAGTCGGCAATCACTGCCGTCCTGGCGGGCTCATTGAGCGAAGCCAGGCTCGTCGGCGAGCACTGCCGACCGATGATGTACTCGTTGTAGCCGTAGGTGATGCAGTAGTCGGGCGCCCTGCCGTCTGGCTCGGCGTAGTTAGCGCGGTAGTAGCTGCACTGCCCTGCCACTTGTCCATACTGCTGGCACCAACCACAGGCGCTCACTGTCGTGCCTGCGCCGATGCTCGGGCACTGGAAGATTTGCTTGTTCTTGATGTAGGGCATCAGCGCTGCCGTCCAGATGAGCGTAGGCTGATTCGGATTGCTGCACCAGGGCGCGCCGCCCGGACCGCCCGGCCAAGGGCTCCAGAGGAAGGTCTCGTCATAGTCCTGCAGGTACATGTTGAGCGCCGTACCCATCTGTTTCGTGTTGGAGAGGCAGGCGGTCATTCGCGCTTTCTCACGCGCTTGAGCGAACACCGGGAACAGAATCGCTGCCAGTATCGCGATAATCGCAATCACCACCAGCAGCTCAATAAGCGTAAAGCCTTTGCGATACATGGTGAACCCTCCTTCTTTCTGACAGTTTGTACTTCTGTAGGAGATAGGCTCTTGCCGTCGTGAGCGAGAGAGACTGCAGCAAACTCACCTCAGGCTTCGAATCAACAAGGGCGGATTGCCCACGCACCCTTTGCCGTAGGACAATCACTGCCTCTATTATGCTGCAGCGTAAAAGATTTTGTCAATACTTTATATCACCTACACCCTCCCGCGCTGTTGGCACACGCGCACTTTTGCGGGTAGAATCGAAGCATGGAAACTAGGGAAATGTCTGACGTGACGGTTGGTGTGCTGGCGTTGCAGGGGGATTTCGCGGAGCACCTGCGCACACTGTGCCGCTGCGGCGTGAACGCGCAGGAGGTGCGCACTGTCCAGCAACTGCAGCAGGTGGATGGCTTGATTATTCCGGGTGGTGAAAGCACTACCATCATCAAGCTGATGCAGCGCTACGGGTTGGATGCTGCCATTCGCGAGCGGGTGCAGGAGGGGATGCCCCTCTATGGCACGTGTGCGGGACTGATTGTCATGGCGCGTGAAATCGAGGGCTATCCGCACCAGCCGCGGCTGGGACTGCTGGACGTGGCGGTTGCGCGCAACGCCTTCGGCAGACAGGTGGACAGTTTCGAGGTAGACCTGCTAGTACCTCGGCTGGGT
>JANWXG010000022.1 GCA_025057335.1 bacterium
TCGTCACGCTGCTATTGTAGCACGACAGCAGGGCGAGAAGCAATTTTTCCCCTGATTCATCTCGGCAGCCGGCGTGGGAGAAAATCCGCCTGCCGAAGTAGAGCAGCTAGCAGGTCTGAGCGCCGCGAAGGGACTCACTGCCTGCCGAACGGAGATGCTTCGCTATCGCTCGCATGACACGGGGAAACGGCCCAGCAAGAGCCTCGCCACCCATCATGCGCTGACGGATGCGACAGAGCGCATCCCTCCAGAGATGACTTGGAGGGTCGCGCTCCGTCGCGACCGCGCAGACCCGACGGCTCGGCAGGAGCCTCGCTCTCCAGACCTTCTGTCATTCTGATGTCCCTTCCGTTTGTCAAGGGGAAGCACTGACGTGCTTCACTACGAACTGTAGAGTTCGTCGGATGCACTTTCGTGCTAGTAGTGGCGCACGTCAGTGCGCCAGTGTCATTCTGAAGCGGAGAATCTCCCAGATGCTTCGCTAGCGCTCAGCATGACAAGCATCGGAGGGTCGCGCTCCGTCGCGACCGCGCAGACCCGACGGCTCGGCAGGAGCCTCACTCTCCAGAGGATGTCACATGAGGGGCGAACCTCACGACAACCTATCCCCTCTTCGGTAAGCCGTTGCGGGCGCGGCTCTATTCAGAGATTTGTACATCCAGTGATTCGGGAGGAGATCGGATTGCGAAAGGAGGGTAGTTCTCTGTATCTTACGGGAAGACCTCATACGAGCGGTACACACAAGAAGATTGGTCGGGGTGACTGGACTCGAACCAGCGACCTCTTGGTCCCAAACCAAGCGCTCTACCAACCTGAGCTACACCCCGACCGCTTTCCGATGTTACTATACATCGAAGAGGTAGCGCCTGTCAAGGTGTCCTGCACCCTCGCTGCAGGTGCTTTGCGTTTCAGTCGCACATGAGGTCACACACCTGTAAAAACGCCTCCACCACTCGCGGGTCAAACTGCGTACCCGCGCAGCGTTGTATCTCCGCCTTCGCTTCCTCTACACTCAGGGGCTCTTTCCAGGAGGCGCCATGCGTCAGAATATCGTATGTTTCGGCGACCGCGATGATGCGGGCGCCCAGCGGTATCTGCTCTCCGGAAAGCCCATCGGGATAGCCTGTGCCGTCCCAACGTTCATGGTGGTGCTTAATGAGTGGAAGTGTTGGCTGCAAAGCTTGCACAGAACCTAGTATTTCCAGTGCCAGCGTGGCATGCTGGCGCATGACCTGAATCTCTTCTTCGGTAAGCCTTCCCAGTTTGCACAGGATGTTGTCCGAGATGGCGACTTTGCCGATGTCGTGCAGCTCCGCCGCGCGACGCAAGGTGAGCAGCTCCTCGTCGCTCAGACCGAGCTTCTCACCTGTCGCTACTGCCAACACTGCTACCCGTGCGCTGTGACGGTCTGCTCCCTTCTCACGCATCGCCGCCACGCGCACCAACGCCCGCACGGTATCGTTCACCGCGCGGTTCACCGCGTCGTGCATCGTCGCGCTCACCTCCCTGAGACGGATTGCACTGCCCCTCTCACTGCCTGTACCAGCAGCTCCTCCTCCCCCGGCAGCAGCGTGCGCGGGTCGAGCACTACTTCATCTTGCTCGATACGGGCGAATACAGCCGGTTCCTGCCAGCGTAGGGCGTGCGCCAACTCGGTTGCGCCTAGCCCATCCACGCGCAGGCACACCAGCGTGGTCGGTAGCTGCTGACCAGGCAAGCTTCCACCGCCGACCTCAGAAACCCCCTCGCGCAGGCGGACGGTCACCCTGTCGTCGGGCAACGCCCGTTGTAGCCTGCGCTTGAGCTGTTGTGCCCGGCGCCTTAGGGCTGCAGCAGATGTTGTCAACGCACGCAAAGTGGGAATCTCACGTATCGCCTCTTCAGGGTGCAGGTAGAGGCGCAAGGTGGCTTCCAGCGCCGCCAACGTGAGCTTGTCTACGCGGAGGGCACGGTGCAACGGGTGCCGACGGATGTTCTGCACTAGCTCCTTGCGCCCCAGAATGATACCCGCCTGCGAAGCGCCTAGCAGCTTGTCACCACTGCAAGTGACCACATCGCATCCCGATTGTAGGCTCTCCTGCAGTGTCGGTTCGTGCTCCAGTCCGAACAGCTCGGTGTTCACAAGACAGCCGCTGCCCACGTCGTCCAGCACGGGAAGCTGATACCGATGAGCCAGCGCCGCCAGCTCGGCGGGAGAAACCTCTTCTGTAAAACCTACAATGCGAAAGTTACTCGGATGGCAGCGTAGGATGAGCGCTGTCTCAGAGGTAATCGCCCGCTCGTAGTCCGACAGGCGCGTGCGGTTGGTCGTGCCTACCTCCACCAGCCGCGCTCCGCTCTGGGCGATGATATCGGGCATGCGGAACGCCCCCCCGATTTCCACCAGCTGCCCGCGCGAGATAATGACCTCTTTACCCCGCGCCAGCGCCGTCACCGCAAGCAGCACTGCCCCTGCGTTGTTGTTGACGACTGTGGCGTCCTCTGCGCCCGTGAGGCGACAGAGTAGGTCGCGTACATGCTCCATGCGGTCGCCGCGCTCGCCCGTCTCGCGGTCAATTTCCAGCATCGAGTGTCCCGCCGCTATCTCTGCGACGGCGCGTTGCGCAGCTTCTGCCAGCACCGCTCTCCCCAGCCCCGTATGCAGCACTACCCCTGTGGCGTTGAGGACGCGGCGCAAGGAGGGGGTACGCCAGCGCTGCACCCTCTGCAGCACTCTCTGCACGACCGTAGGCAGGTCGGCGGGGACGACCTCGCCTCTGCGGAGCTGCTCGCGCAACTGTTCCAGCACTTCGCGGGCACACTCCACCACCAGCTCACGCCCGTGCAGTGCGACCGCCTGCTGCACCTGCTCCTCTTGCAGCAGGCGCGACACGGCGGGCAGCTGACGCAGGACAGACTGCCTATCTTCGGTGTAGCCTCTCATCTACTCGTTCGGCGGGTAGTCCAGCTGCGCCCACCACTTCGGCTCGACATCGGGGAAGAGGTCATCGCGTTCTTCCGCCTCCCCCAACGCCCCCCATTCTTCCGGTGTTGGCTCCTCGCCGCGCGCTACGCGCTCCAACAGGTTTACCAGCATCTGGAAGCGGTCGGCGTGCCACTGCGCCCGCAGCTCGGCGTAGTCTCGCGCCGACCAGGTGCTAATCAGGAACTGCCAGTCCGAAGACTGTAGCAGCAGCAGCTCGCGGGCGATTTGCTTGAGAATAGTCTGCACTCGAGGGTGGTCGCCATACTGCCGCGCGAGGCGTACCATCTCCCGCTCCGCTGGGTAGATACGCTTCCATGTCCATTCCGTCCATTCGTTGAGCCAGACCCAGTGATAGCCGCCCTCGCCCCACGAGCCTTCGGGGAGCTGCACCACCGTCTGCGGGCGATTCTGCCGCAGATACTCCCCACAGGTAATCGGGTGGATTTCTGGGTGCGCTTCCATCCCACGCCGCACCCAGTACAGCCACTCCGGTCCCTCGAACCACCAGTGACCGTACAGCTCCGTGTCGTACATGGCGGTGATGATGCCGCTCTGACCAGTAGACTCGATATGCTCGCGCAGCACCTGGTGCGCGAGGTCGACGAAGTGCTTGGCGTGTTCCTGTATCCGCTCGAACGCCCGCGCCAGCTCGTATGGCTGCTTCTTGCCGAGGTCGTCCTTAGGGCGAGAGATGCGCCAGTAGCGCAGACCGCCAGGCGGCTGCTTTTTATGGAACTCCAGATAGTATTCGTCGCCCGGGTAGCCCGTGTCGGCGCTCCAAACCTGAACCCCTGTGCGCGGATCCCGGGTGAAGACGGCGATAGGCGGCTTGGGCTCTCCCGAGGAGTTGACCAAGTACACCTGGTAAGGCGACTTCTCTACCTCCTCCGGGCGATACTGCGTGCTGAACTGTTCCCACAGCTCGCGCAGGGGGCGAAAGCGCTCTGCATACACGCCGATGGCTTCACCGCCCTTCAGCAGGTGCGAGTCAACGAAGAAGTATTCGATGCCGTTCTCAGCGAGAATCTCCTCGACGCCTTTGCGCAGCCAGGGCTCCGTAGGCTTGCCCTCGAACTCCACAGGGTAATTCCAGCGGTAGCGTGGACGGTAGGCACACTCAGGCAACCAGAAACCCCGGGGCGCCCTGCCGAACAGACGTTTATAGGTCTGCACGCCCTGTTTAACCTGGGCTTGCACCGCCTCGTCTGTGCCTAGCAGGGGCAGGTAGCCGTGGGTGGCAGCGCTGGTGAGGATTTCGATATGACCCGCGTCCTGCAGCTCGCGAAACGCGCCGATGATATCCGACTGGTAGCGTTCGCGGAAATCGGTAAGAGTTTTGCGGAAAAACCGATACCAATACTCCGCTAGCGCTGCCATGCCCAGCTTGCGCTCCGCCAGGAACTCTTTGCGGTTGATCTCGGCGGCGGCGATTTTGTCCTGCAACCACGCCTCGAACTCGGCGGCAAATGCAGGGTGCGCCAGCTGCTCCCCCAGCACAGGCGTGATGCCCACTGTGAATTGCGGTGAGATGCCCTCCCCAATCAGGCGATGACAGGTATTTAACAGCGGAATATACGTCTCGGCAGCGCTCTCAGACAGCCAATCCATGCCATGTGGGCTGCGTCCGTGTGCCAACACATACGGGATGTGCGAATGCAGCACAAAAGCGAAATAGCCGAGTGGTCTTGTGTTTTCCAAGTCTCTCCTGCCTCCTTGCGTATGCCGTGCGGTTGTAGTAAGCATATCAGTTTTGCTCTGCAGGTGTCAACTTAGCGACGTTGCGCAGCGGGCGATGGGTGTGACACAATAAAGACGGGAGGTGAGAGCATGGCGGATACGGCGTTGTTGATTGTGGACGTACAGAACGACTTCTGTCCGGGTGGGGCGTTGCCCGTGCCTGAGGGCGACCAGGTGGTGCCTGTATTGAACCAGGCTATCGAGCGGTTTCAGCAGGCAGGCGCGCCTATCATTGCCTCGCGCGACTGGCATCCGGAGCGGAGTACGCACTTCGCAGCGTACGGCGGAAAGTGGCCCGTTCACTGCGTGCAGAGAACAGAGGGGGCAGCGTTTCATCCCGACCTGCGCCTACCCGAGGATGCCATCGTCGTCTCCAAAGGCATGGGGGAAAACGAGGATGGCTACTCTGCGTTCGAGGCGCGCACGGACGACGGCACCCCGCTGGAGAGCCTGCTTCGCGAGAAGGGTATCCGGCGTCTGGTGGTGGGCGGTCTAGCAACAGACTACTGCGTGCGAGCGTCGGTGTTGGGTGCCCTAGAGCGTGGTATCGAGGTGCTGGTCTTGCAGGATGCCATTCGCGGAGTGGATGTGCAGCCGGGCGACAGTGAGAGGGCGCTCGCAGAGATGCAGCAGAAAGGAGCCAAGTTGGTCTCGCTGGAGGAGGTGGACCTGTCATAGTCTACTCGTGACGGGTGCAAGCGACACCGTACGAGTGTTCGCCTCGGTGACTTGTAGATTGGTGAGGCGTGCTTCTCGGCTTAGAGAAGTGTTCGCGTGCTACAGGACGAACCCTTCCTGTTCGTTAGTCAGGATGGCGCTTCTGTGTTCTCCTGAGGGGGGAAGAATGCCCGTTCGCCAGCGTCGGAGAGATGCTTCTCTATCGCTCTGCGTGACAGGGGGGAGACAGCTCGGACGGAGCCTCGTCCACCAGAATGATGGCAAGACATGCCCCGTCACATCCGCCATCATGGTCACGACGGAGCGTGACCTTCCAGAAGTTTTTGCCCAGATTGGAGGGACGCGCTCCGTCGCGTCCCTCTATAGGTCACACGACGGAGCGTGACCCTCTAGAGATTGTCTGCGTTGAATACGATTGGCGGTTCCCATAACCAGCGCGGTTGCAGTAGCCTGCTCTCCCCAGTGCGCCATCGGTTAATCGGGCTGCCAGTCTGGGTCCAGCCACAGGTCGAGCAGGCTTGCCTCACTCAATGCAGGGTTTTGTAGGTATTCGGCAGCAGCTTCTACTATTGCGGAGGCAGGTGCCAAGCCGATGAGCTCGGTCTCCAGCACTTCTACCTGGTGCTGTGCTGCCAGAGTGCGCACATACTCCAACACCCACCAGAGGGGACTGCGTTCAGGTTGAGTGAGATTCAGAGAAACCTGCACGATACCCCGCGACGGGAGGAGCAACCCCAGTGCGCGCACTCCCGTCAGTTGAGGCACGTGCTGCCGTTGCTGCCGAATAGTGTGAGCGATGTGCTGCGCCACCTCCACACGGTCTGTATTCAAGTTGATGTTGAACGCAATGAGCGGATGGCGTGCGCCGACAATCGCTGCCCCCGCCGTCGGGTGCAGCCTGTTCGGACCAGCGTCAGGGGCGCGGTCTTCCGTCAGCACTACTCCAGCCCATTTCTCGAAGCCCCCACGGCGGAGGGTAGGCAGGTCGTGCGGTCTGCCTGGTAGCGCTGCGTGTTCATAGAAGTACACGGGCACATCCAGTTCTCGGGCGATGCGGTAGCCGACCTCACGTGCCAGCTGAACGCATTCGGACATGGCGACGTTACGCAGCGGGATGAACGGCATAACATCCACTGCTCCAATGCGCGGATGCACCCCCTGGTGCGTGCGCAGGTCAATCCGCTCCACAGCAACGCAAGCAGCGCGAAATGCCGCTTCTGCCACCGCCTCCGGCGCACCCAGAAAGGTCAGGACGGTGCGATGATGGTCGGGGTCTGCCGATACGTTTGCCAGCCGAACTCCGGCGACCCCGCGCACCGCCTCAGCCAGCAATCTAACCGTTTCGTCGTTGCGCCCGTCACTGAAGTTGGGCACACATTCCACTACCTGACGAGCCAAATGAATCCACCTCGGCATCCATAGAGTCTTAACATCATGATAACCGATGTCGCGCCCAGTTCGTCAATGGAGTCGAAATACCACGATGCAAGAAGGTTGGCAGACTACTTTTCCTCGCGGAATCGGGGGAAAGTGCTTGACGTTTGGGTAACATCGTGGTATAGTAGTTAATGAACTCGGTTCAGTTGTGGCATCAACGCCGCGCAAGCGGCGGATGCATATTCGGAGCGCACTCTGACCTGAAAGGGAGAGCGGCGGAACAAGGGAAGCGGGAGAGAACGCGCGCGAGGTAACCGTGGAGGCTCCGCGTAGAGAACTTCCCCACCCAAGGTAGTGCCCTCTCCTGAGGAAGGGATGCGTGTGCTCCGCGAGAGTACACTTCCAATCCAAAAAAGGAGGAGGGTACGATGAAACGGTTGCTTCTTGGCTTAGGTGTCGCTATCGCGATGACCTTTGCCGGCAACGCATGGGCGCAGGTGCCCCCCGACGTTCCTCCTGGGCACTGGGCTTATGATGCCATCGAGGAGCTTGTGGCCGAGGGCATCATCAAGGGCTACCCGGATGGGACGTTCAAGGGTAGGGCGCCGTTGACGCGCTACGAGTTCGCTATCGCCATCCGCGATGCGCTCGCTGCCATCCAGCAGCGCATTGACGAGGTGCGCGCGCAGATTCCGCGAGACCAGCGCCCTGTAGAGCCGCCTCGGCAGCAGGGTGAGATCTTCACTCGTGAGGAGAAAGAGAAGCTCGGGCGCATCCCCGCGGACACGGCGGAGCGACTGCAGCGACTGGAGGAGGCGATCAACCGCATCAACCGCCTCGCCACAGAGTTCCAGGATGAGCTGGCTTCGCTGGGTGTCGACGTCGAGGCAGCGAAGCGTGACCTCGCTAACCTGCGCCGACGGGTCGAGGCGATTGAGGAGGAGCTGAAGCGCATCCGCATTTCGGGCGATGTGACCTTCGTCGCACGCGGTACGCACAGCATCGACGATCGCACAGCCATCGACCTGAATGGTTTCCCCACCGGGCTCAGCGGCTGGCTCAATAACGCGAGCGTGCTGCATGAGCTGGGGCTCAGCATCAGCGGCCGCCTCAGCGACACCGCTTCGGCAGAAGTGTTGCTGACGGTAGGCAACTGGCTGCCTTACCTTGGCTCGGCCTCGCAGTTCGTCGCTCGCAACGCCAACCCGAACACCGATATCGTGCTGTGGAAAGCCGCTGTCAGCACGCCGCTGAACCTGTTCGGTACAGAAGCGGGACTGACCATCGGTCGGTTTGAGAACCGCATCCACCCGCTGACGCTGTGGCGTCCGGATGTGGATGTGTACACCTCCATCGACCGCTACGACAACGGCTACTACAGCATGGACGGTGGCAAGCTGACCATCGGCTTCGGTAGCGTGGAGCTAGGTCTGTACGCTGCTAAGAACAACACGGTGAGCGCTAACACCGTCGGCAACTACATGGGCGTTAGTGGCGTGGGCGTCTGGCCGCGACTGGGACCGCTCACCCCCAACCCGGCAGGCACTATCGTCCGGGGCGTGGGGCACCCGTCTACCCAGATCACCAACGCTACTTACACCTACGACCAGAGCGCGGGGGTGACGCTGGCGGTCAACCTGGGCGAGAACATCACCCTCTCTGGTGAGTACATCGTCCTGGGCGGCCCGCAGATTAACATCCCGCTGGTTGGCGGTGGCAACCTCACCTTCAACCGTGCGGATGTGTTCGCTGGTCACCTCAGCGCGAAGCTGTTTGACCGTCTGAACCTGAGCGTGGACTACGCGCAGAGTGACCTGCTGCGCGGCGACACGCGCGTGGTCAAGAAGGAAAACTGGGCGCTGTTGGCGGGCATCTCCTACGCCTTTAGCGACGACCTGTCGCTCAAGGTCGGCTACCGCGAGGTGCGTCCAGTGTTCCATGCGCCTGGTTACTGGGGACGCATTGGCTACTGGCACAATCCTACCGACATCAAGGGCGTAGATGCAGCTCTCGCCTGGAGGCTGGGCAGCATCGACGTCGACCTGCGCGGTGGATTCTACAAGGGGACCGACCGCCCGAACAGCTACGTTGGCAAGGATGATGAAATCACGCACATCGTTGCCGGACTTGGCTGGAACGCGGCGGAGAACCTCAAGCTGAGCGTCTCCTATGAGGGCGTGCTATGGAACCTGAAGACCTCCACAGCGCCAGCGCAGAAGCCGACGGAGAACTACATCACGCTCGGCGTCGACTACAAGCTGAACGACAATGCGGCGCTGAAGCTGCTCTACCAGGTGGTGGACTTCAACAGCAAGGGCTTGGGCAACGCTTGGTTCGGTCCGGGCATCGTGTCGCCTGATAACAAGGCGCGCGCTGGTGTCGGCGTCGCCCAGGTCAGCGTGAAGTTCTAAGCGACCACCGACCCCACACCCCCTCCGGGCTTCCCGGAGGGGGTTTTCGCTTTCGTAGGGTCTGAAGGAAATCCCGTCATTGTACCGAATCTCCGCTTCAACCAACACCCCATCGAAGGGAGAGACATGCCATGCGACGGTCTACTATGCTCGTGCTGTGGGTGATGTGGATGTTCTCTTCGGTTTGCACGGCGCAAGAGGATGTGCCTCCCGGACACTGGGCATACGAGGCAGTGCGGACGCTGATGCAGCAGGGTGTGCTGAAAGGTTACCCCGATGGCTCTTTTCGTGGAAGGTCGCCCCTCACACGTTATGAGTTCGCCCTTGCTCTGCGTGAGGCGCTGCGGGAGGTTTCACGCCGAGCGCAGAGCCTTCTGCAAGAGCAACGCGAGGTCACACCACCAGGCGTGCTCAGCCCTCCCCCTTTCCCCAGACTGACTACTGAAGAGAAGGAGAGATTGCGTGCCCTGCCCAGCGACACTTACGAGCGACTACAAAGACTGGAGGAGCAGACGCGCCTCCTCCGCCAGCTGCTGGAGGAGTTTCAACGTGACCTAGAGGTGTTGGGCGAAGACGTGCGTCAGCTGCGATACGAGATCTCGGGTGTTGAAAGTCGGATTCGCACGATAGAAGGGTATCAGCGTCAACGAGCACGAGTAAGCGGCACTCTCGACCTGATTGGACGCGGTGTGCATGGCATCGGAGGAAAAAGCGCCATTGACCTCAACGGATATCTCGTACAAGGTGCTCTGCTGCGTCATGCTCAAGTGACCCATGAGATGAGCTTGCGGATAACGGCAGACCTGATGCGTGGTGTGCGGGGAGAGGCGGAGTTCGTGGTGGGAGACTATTCAACCTACCTGCAATCCGCCTCAAGGTTTGCGAATGTGCTCTCCCGTACTGCTGGTGCTACCGACTTCCTGCTGTGGAAAGCGGAGGCACGTCTGCCTGTCGCTCTCTTCGGCAGGTATGGCACGCTCTCCATAGGCAGGTTTGAGAACCGCATGACGCCGCTCACGCTGTGGCGTCCTGATGTGGACGTGTATACCGATCTGGCACGCTACGACAGCGGCTATTATAGCATGGACGGTTTCAAATTACGGATAGACACTGACCTCGTCAGTTTGACGCTGTACGCTGCCCAGCACAATACAGTGAACACGAACCTGTTGTACGACTTGATGCAGGTGTCAGCGGGTAATGACACTGCCAACCTGTTCCAGCCTGGCAATCCCCTACGCCAGCGTCCCAACCGTATCCCCTTCGGCATTGTGCCCGCTCGCCAGAGCGCGGGAGTCTCGGGCGTGTTTCGCCTGGGGCGTGCGTTGAGTGTGGGCGCTCAGTACGTGGTGATAGACGCGGGACAGGATGTTCCTACTGCTTTGGGAAGTGTAGACAAGGTGAACGTATGGGGGTGGCAAGTAGAATGGTCACCTTCCGATCGATGGAACCTGGCTGTGGCGTACGCACAAAGCGACCTGGTGGAGGGTATGCGGAACCGATTGAGCCGGGACAATTGGGCACTGCTCTCCAGAGCGGAGTATACGCTCGGCAGGAAGGGGGTGGTGTGGTTCGGTTACCGCGATTTTCGCCCCCTCTTTGCCGCTCCCGGCTACTGGGGTCGCATTGGCTACTGGCATAACCCCACGGACCTGCGCGGATTCGAGGCAGGGGCTCGCGAGCGAGTGGGTGATTTGCTTCTCGAAGTGTATAGCGGCTTATACAGAGGTACAGGAAAAGCTAACCCTCCTGCTGGCTTTGGAACAGAGGATAGGGTCAGCTATCTGATATTCAATGCCCAGTGGCAGGGGCATGCACGTTGGAGCGCAGGACTGAGCTATGAGCGGGTATGGTGGAACCTCAGAGACCTGAAGCGCTTTAACCCCCTCGCAGGACTGTCCTTCCCGGGCAATCCCCGTGAGAACTACCTGACCCTGGGGGCGTCGTATGAGCTCAACGACAGAACGCGCCTTCGTGCGCTTTACCAGTTCATCTACTACGACGCCAAAGGGGTCGCTTCATACTCCCTGTTAGGCAGCGGCAGGGAGCAGGGCGGCGTTGCCACGCTTCAGCTGAGCACCTCCTTCTGATGGCTACAGGAATCTGCCTCCTCTTAGGTAAAATATGGGCACACAGGAGGTGAAGCATACGCATGGCATCGAACGGAGAGGCGCGCGAACACTGGGGAACTCGCATTGGACTGGTGCTGGCAATGGCGGGCAACGCCATCGGACTGGGCAACTTTCTGCGTTTCCCTGGACAGGCGGCAGCGAACGGTGGCGGCGCTTTCCTCATCCCATACTTCATCTGCCTCCTGCTGATGGCGATTCCGCTCATGTGGCTGGAGTGGACGCAGGGACGCTATGGAGGCGTGCGCGGACACGGCACGACACCCGCCATGTTTCAGCTGATGTGGAAACACCCCATTGCCAAGTATCTGGGCGTGCTCGGACTATTTATCCCGACGATCATCCTGTTCTACTACTCCTACATCGGCTCATGGACACTCGGCTACAGCATTAAGACGCTCTTGGGGCAGACGCCGCACGTCAGTCAGGCGCAGCTGCACGAGGGCATGACGGAGGAAGAGATTTCGCAAACCGTATTGCAGCCTTACAATGATTTTCTGGGTAGGTACTCCGGCGATACGGGGAGCGGCTACCTCCTGCAACCCGACGCCTTCACGCTGGCGATTTTCACCTTCGTGTACTTCCTCACGCTGTGGTTGATGGCGCGCGGTGTGTCGGGCGGTATAGAAGTGCTCGCCAAGGTAGCGATGCCATTGCTCTTCCTGCTCGCGATTGCTCTGGTGGTGCGGGTGTTCACGCTGGGGCATCCCGTCTCCCCTGACTATGGTGTGATGGAAGGTATCGCCTTTCTGTGGGAGCCGAAGTGGTTCGTGGAGCGCGACGGGAAAGAGGTCTTCGTGTTACTGGATTCCAAAACCTGGCTGGCAGCGGCAGGGCAGGTGTTCTTCTCGCTCAGTCTAGGTATGGGCGCGATACAGTGTTATGCCTCCTACCTGCGCCGTAAGGACGATGTGACGCTCACGGGGTTATCCACCACAGCGTCGAACAGTTTCGCGGAGGTGGTGTTGGGCGCCTCTATCGCGCTGCCTGCTGCTTCCGCTTTCTTCGGCGTGGCGGCGGCGCAGATGATAGCGGCTAAAGGCAGTTTCTACCTCGGATTCGTGTCAATGCCCGCTATCTTTAGCTTCCTGCCGGCAGGCAGTATTCTGGGCTTCCTATGGTTTCTGCTGCTCTTCTTCGCAGCACTGACCTCTGTCGTGGCAATGTGTCAGCCAGTGATTGCCTTCCTGGAAGATGAGTTCGGTATGAGCCGAAAGCGCGCTGTGGCTGTGATGGGGCTCATCTGGCTAGTAGGCGTGCAGTTCGCCATCTGGATTAAAGGCGGTATCGACGTGTACGACTTCTGGTCGAGCACCTTCGGTCCGCCGCTGATGGCGCTAATCGAGGTTGTGATACTCATGTGGATTTTCGGCGGCGAGAAGGTGTGGCAGGAGATGCACGAAGGCGCGCTGTTGCGAGTGCCACGCTTCTTCTACTATTGTGCGAAGTATATCACGCCGCTGTTTCTGATGGCGATTTTGGGCACGTGGTTCTACGAGAACGTGATCCACGCCTTCATCACTGGGGAGCTGTTCACCCGTCCGATAGAGGCAGCAGGCTTACAGGTGGGTTGGCATGTCTGGGCGGTGCGCGGATTCGTTATCCTAGTCTTCTTGGCGCAGCTGTTTGCCATCTGGTATGCATGGAATGTACGTAAGAGCATGCAACGCGCGGAGGTACTGCCCGAATGAGCTGGCAAGGTTGGGTGTTCATGTTGAGCGCGTGGACGTTTTTCACGGTGCTCCTGGTGTACTGTTACTATCGCATCCTGTTTGGCAACTCCGGACGAGGGCGTGAAAAGGACTGATGCGCGACGGCTGGCGGAGTTCGCTCTGTTGCTGCTGTTGCTGGTGGGAGGAGCGAAGGAGTATACGCGCCGTTTGGAGCGTGCTGCGGAGCGGCAGATACTGCAGCGGCTGGGCGGACAGGGGAGCGTGCAGGTACGCATCCAGCCACGCTGGGGTGCGCTGGGTGTGTGGTTAGCGCGAGCACAGACCATTCAGGTGCAGGCAGCGGGCTTCCGTACAGCGCAGATACCTTTTTTCCTGGAACCTGCCGTGCCTGCGTGGTGTGGTATTGCCGACAGCGTGCAGATTGTGCTAGAGGACTTTTCCCTCAGTGGGCTGCCCGTCCACAGACTGGAAGCCACTATCCCTCGCGTGCTGCTGGATTCTCGTGAGGCGGCGTTTCGCTTGCGTATCCGCCTGTTTGATGCGCCCTGGGGAGAGGGAAGCGTCGTGCTGGACGAGCAGGGGCTGGCCCAGTTCATCCAGCGTCGGCTGCCAGAGGTGCGCCTCCCGCGCGTGCAGGTGACCCCATCGCAACTGTACATTCGCGGTGAGCTGGCGGCGCTGTTGACCTCTTGGCGATTCGAGGCGCGAGGCGTGGTTGCCGTGCGCGACGGTCGGCAAATCGTCGCAGAACAGGTGCAGGTGAGCCTAGAGGGAACTGACCTGAACCCCACTCTGGTGCAAAAAGTGCTCTCCGCACTCAACCCGATTCTGGACATCGAGCGAGACCTGCGTTTGGGCAGAGCCTTCATTGTGGAGCGTGTCGAGCAGGGGGAAGGATTCATCAAGCTAATCGGGCGGGCGACGGTTCCCCCCCGTGAAACAGGAGGCGGAGATGGCAACAACGGGCAGTGAACCACGACGTACCCCGCTAAGCGAGATACACCCTCGCCTGGGTGCGCGCATGGTGGAGTTCGCCGGGTGGTGGATGCCCCTCCAGTACAGCGGCATCATGCAAGAGGCGCGCGCGGTGCGTAAAAAGATGGGCATGTTCGACATCAGCCACATGGGCAGGCTCCACCTGAGAGGGGAAGGGGCTGTAGCTGCGCTGGAGCGGCTGACCACGAACGACGTTGCCGCCCTGACGGATAGCGCCGCGCAATATTCGCTGCTCACTACTCCGCAGGGCGGCATCTTGGACGACATCATCGTGTATCGGCTATCTGCTGACCATCTGCTAATAGTGGTCAACGCGGCGAACGCCGACAGGGACAGAGCGTGGATAGAGCAGCATCTGCCCGCTTCGGTCAGCCTAGAGGACGCCACAGCGCAGACGGCGATGATAGCCGTGCAGGGTCCCAAGGCGGTAGAAATGGTCAGCCAGCTGGTCTCTTGCAACCTAGTAGACCTGCCGCGCTTTCACTCCACGACCTGCGAGTGGCAAGGTCATCCGCTGTTCGTAGCGCGCACAGGCTACACGGGCGAAGACGGCGTAGAGCTCATTGTAGAGGCATCTATCGCTGAGCCCTTGTGGAACGCGTTGCGCGATGCAGGGGCGACGCCCTGTGGGTTGGGTGCGCGAGACGTTCTGCGTATCGAGGCAGGGTACCCGCTGTACGGACACGAGCTGAGCGAGCAGGTGAACCCCATTGAGGCGGGGCTGGGTTGGGTAGTCAGCAAGACGAAGCAGTTTATCGGCTCGGACGTCATCCAGCAGGTTCGGCAGCAGGGTCCTGCTCGCAAGCTGGTGGGTTTGGAAGTGGAAGGGCGTATGGTGGCGCGGCAGGGCTACCCTGTGCAGGTAAACGGGCAACCCGTTGGCGAAATAACCAGCGGCACCTTCTCGCCCACGCTGGAACGGAGCATCGCGCTGGCTTTCCTCCGCACTCCCTACGCAAAGCAGGGCGAAGAGGTGCAAGTCGATATGCGTGGTAGGCTTGTGCCGGCGCGCGTGGCATCGAGAAGGTTCGTTAGTCACGTATAAACAGGGTGGAGGGGCACGATGAACATTCCGAGCGATTTACGATATTCCAAGACAGATGAATGGGTGCGCGTGGAAGGCGACGTCGCCACCATTGGCATCACGGACTACGCGCAATCGGAGTTGGGCGACATCGTGTATGTGGAGCTGCCCGAAGCGGGGCGCGTCCTGCAGACGGATGAGATGTTCGGCACAGTCGAGTCGGTGAAGGCAGTGGCAGACCTGTACTCGCCAGTGGCGGGCGAGGTCGTGGAGACCAACTCTGCGGTCACCGAGCGCTACGAACTGCTGAATGAAGACCCCTACGGGGAGGGTTGGCTGATCCGAGTGCAGCTGACGGACCCCTCGGAGGTGGAGAAGCTGCTCACTGCGGAGCAGTATCGGGCGTATATCGAGGAGCGACAGAGGGCATGACCTACATCCCACACACCGACGCCGACCGCGAGCGGATGCTGCGCGCCATTGGCGTCCGCAGTATGGAGGATCTGTTTTCCGAGATCCCTGCGGAGCTGCGCTTTGAGGGCAGGCTGAACTTGCCGCAGGGCATGGATGAGATTACCCTGCGGGCGCATCTGCAGCGTCTGGCGGCACAGAATCTGGACTCGTCGCGGTGTGTCTGCTTCCTTGGCGGTGGTATCTACGACCACTTCGCTCCTGCAGTAGTCGACACCATCCTCTCGCGAGGCGAGTTCCTCACCGCCTACACCCCATACCAGCCTGAGGTGAGCCAGGGCATCCTGCAGGCGATGTTTGAATATCAGACGATGATTTGCCAGCTGACGGGCATGGAGGTGAGCAACGCCTCGATGTACGACGGCGCCACCGCGCTGGCAGAGGCGGCGCTGATGGCGTGGCACCACACAGGACGCCGACGGATTGCCATCTCGCAGAGCGTGCATCCGCACTATCGCCACGTGGTGCGCACCTACGCGGACGCCGCCGGCCTACAAGTGGTGGAAATCCCCTGCAGCGAGCAGGGTTTTACTGCGCTCGATGCACCCATTGATGAGGATGTCGCCTGTGTGCTCTGGCAACATCCCAACTTCTACGGCAACCTGGAGCCGATGGCGGAACTGACGGCACGAGCACACGAGCACGGCGCACTGGCAATCGTGGCGGTAGACCCCATCGCACTGGGCATACTGAAGCCACCTGGTGAGTACGGCGTAGATGTGGTGGTCGGCGAGGGACAGCCTTTGGGACTGGCGATGGGCTACGGCGGACCGTTGCTGGGATTCTACGCCTGTAAGGAGGAGTACGTGCGCCGCCTGCCTGGGCGCATCATCGGCGAGACGGTAGATATCGAGGGGCGTCGTGGCTTCGTGATGACGCTGCGCACACGCGAGCAGGACATCCGCCGTGAGCGTGCTACCTCTAACATCTGCACTAACGAGGCGCTCATGGCGTTGGCGGCGGCAGTGTACCTGAGCGCGCTGGGCAAGCAGGGGATGCAACGAGTTGCCAATCTGTGTCTGCAGAAGGCGCATTATCTGGCGATGCGGTTGACCGAACTACCCGGTGTGCAGATGGTCTATCCGCAGGCGCGCTTCTTCAAGGAGTTTGTTGTGAGCCTGCCATGCCCTGCAGAGGAAGTGGTGCAGGCGTTACTGCCCGAGTACTTGGCGGGACTACCGCTCAGCCGCTATGAACCGGGGCGCGAACATCACCTGCTGATAGCGGTGACCGAAAAGCGTACTCGTCAGGAGATGGACGATTTTGTGCGCGCGGTACAGCGTGCGCTCCGTGAGGCGTAAGCGAACTGCCAGTGAAGGCGCCTGCCGAGCTTGCTTTTGCGTGGTGAAACTGCTATACTTTGGGGTGACGCTCTCGCTCGAGGGGTAGGCGCAGGGAATGCATTCATTGTCTCTTATTTCGTCATCCCACTTGCGGACGAGGGATCACTGAGACTGGAGGGCTACCGGGCTATGGGGGATGTTCGCTCCCACATCGAGCGCGGCGTCGCGTATAAAATCAACGGTCAATATGAACAAGCACTGGCGGAACTGCGTCAGGCGCTACAACTAGACCCCAATAACGCGGAGGCGCACCACCAGCTAGGGTTGGTGTTGGGGTTCACCGGAGAGTTCGAGCAGTCGCTGGCGGAGCTAGAGCGGGCGGTACAACTGGACGGAAACAACGTAGTGATTCGCAATGACCTCGCGTTGACTTACGCGATGCTCGGCATGTACGACGAGGCGAAGGCGCAGTTCGAGGAGGTGTTGCGCCAGGACCCTGCCAATGAGGTTGCGCTCAAGCAGATTCAGTTTTTCCGCTGAGACCGCCCTCGCAGGGCTTGTGCTAGCTCTGCTGGTGGGGTGGTTCCTCTTGCCAGTGCTGGCAGGCGGGCGTGTGTGGCTTCCCACACGCCTGTTGTTTCATGTATACCCGTATCGTGCGCTTACTGCGGAGCAGCCGCCCCCCTGGAACCCGCTGATGTGGGACGGTGCGGCGCAGTTCGGGGTGTGGCGGCTGTACGCCGCCCGTATGTGGCGCGAGGGCTACCTCCCCCTGTGGAACCCCCATCAGGGCATGGGATACCCCCTTTACGCGAACAGCCAATCCGCTATCTTCTACCCGCCCAACGCGCTGTTTGCTCTGCTGGATGAGAGGGCGTTCGGCTGGCTGGCGGCGTGGCATCTCTGGTGGGCGGGAATGGGTACGTGGCTGCTGCTGCGCAGGGAGGTGGGCGTGCGGTTCGCCCCCGCGCTGACGGGTGCCATTGCCTTCGCCTTTTCCCTGTGGATGGTCTGCTGGCAGTATCTGCCGACCGTACCTGCGACCGCCTCATGGCTGCCTTGGGTGGTGTGGACAGCAGCTTGCTGGTCGGCTCAACCCAGCCTGCTCCGCGCCACCTGGTGGGGAGCGACAATGGGCTTGTGCCTGCTGGCGGGACATCTGCAGATTGCCTTCTACGTGCTGGGCGCAGGGGTGTTAAGCGCATTATACCGGGGCATCTTCTGGAGGCTGCGGCGAAACAACCACTCCCCTACTAGGAGAGGGACAGTGGGGAGCCTTGTGCTCGCCTTTGCGCTCGCCCTCGCACTGGGGGCACCGCAGGTGTTGCCCGCTGTCGAACTATCGCGCCTTTCGCATCGACGCGCCCCCGCGACGGCGGAGGGCTACGCGGCATACGTGGGCAGTGCCATGCCGCTAGCGCATCTGGTCACCCTGTTCCTGCCCGACTTCTTCGGTCACCCAGGCGTTGCACGTGCGGACGCCCCCGACGTCAGCACGTACTGGGGCAAGGGCAACTACGCGGAGTTCGCCTGTTTCACAGGTATCCCCACACTGTTGCTGGCGCTGGTGGGCGTGTTCGGCGCTCACGCCGCGTGGCGCTGGTATGCGCTGTTGCTGGCAGTGCTGGCGATGTTACTGGCTCTGGGCACTCCACTCAATGCACTGCTGTATTTCGGCGTGCCCGGCTTCAGCGGCACAGGCTCGCCCGCACGAGTATTGGTGCTATGGGCGTTCGGGGTCGCCCTGCTAGCGGGGATGGGGTTGGACGCTATCGCGTTTGCCTCCCGTACGGCGTGGCTGCTGGCTGCTGGCGTGTTGCTAGCACTGTTCGGTTGGGGG
>JANWXG010000230.1 GCA_025057335.1 bacterium
CCTCCCAAGCTCGCGAGTCGGGCACCTCAACCCACCGCCCGCCCTGTGCGATGGACACCTGGCTCATCAAGCCGGGCAGGGTCATGTCCAGCGCGTAGTGCACATCCACCGACGGTGGTCTCTCACCGCGCATTGCCGCAAGGAAATCAGCGAGCACAAAGTAGTCCGCGCCGCCATGCCCTGTGCGTCGCGCCTGCTCCTCCCGCTCCTTCCACTCCTGCGGCAGAAACTGCTCTTCCAGCTCCTGTAGGGGCAACCACGTGTGCATGTCGGGACACAGACGACGCAGCCAAACGCGGTCCACCTCGCCCGGCGCGCGCGCCGATTCGTAGCAGCCGTCTGTGCCCTGCAGCTGGTATACGTTCAGCGCGTGCGGACGGTCGGAGAGCATGTCCAGGCGCAGCTTCACCAGCCCACCTGAGCGCATCTTGCATAGCGTGAGGGTAGAATCTTCGTTCTCATACAGTTCCCCGCGTGCGTCGCGGTAGTGATGTCCACTACCCGCACAGCACACCTGCACTACCCTGTCGCCGGGCATCCACTCCAAGATGGGGCCGAGGCTATGCGTGGGATAAGTATTACCATTGATGCCCGTTTGCCATCTGCGCCGCCAGGGCGTCAGCTCGTTCAGCTCCTTTAGCTCGTGGATGTACTCGCCCTCCGCGTAGTACGTCGCGCCGAACAGCCCGCGCTGTACCAGCTCCTTCACCAGCACGATGGGCTTGGCGTACAGGTAGTTCTCTGCCATCATGTACACCGCCTGGCTCTCGCGCACTGCCTGCACCAGCTCGCGGCACTCTGCGAGCGAGACCGCAGCGGGCACCTCGCTCAGCACGTGGATACCCCGTTTCAAGGCAGCGATAGACTGCGGCGCATGCAAGGGCATGGGAGTCGCCACAATCACGGCGTCGATCTCCGCCCGTTCCAGCATCTGCTCGTAGTCGGTGAAAACCTGCTTCGCGCCAGTCAGTTCGGCGACGCGCTGCGCACGTGCCTCGTCTACGTCGCACACTGCCTGAATCTGCACGTCCGGTAGAGTGTCCACGACCGCTTTGAAGCTGGAGCCACGTCCCCCTGCCCCTACTATGCCCAGCTGGATGTTTCTCCCTTCCATCGTACGCCTCCTTCGCGCGAGTCTTTTGCCGACCTGCGCCCAAACTTGACTTCGCCCCCTAAAAGACGTATCCTTTAATAGCATGGATACTCGTGCAGGCATGAGGCAACATGGGCTCTCTTCCCTTTGACCTGGTGGCGGTTGACCTGGACGGCACGTTAGCGGACGAGCACAACCGCTGTTCCCCCGTCGATTTGCGGGCGATGCGCGCGGTTGCCCAGCTCGGGGCGTCTGTGGTCATCGCTTCGGGCAGGATGCACGCCGCCACCGAGCGTTTCTGGCATGAGGCGGGTCTGAACGCCCCCATCCTTTCCTACAACGGCGCGATGATAAAGCATCCGCGCGACGGTCTGGTCTGGTTCCATCTTACCGTGCCCGCTCCTCTCGCAGACGAAGTGGTAGACTTTTGCGAGAGCTACGGCTACCACCTGAACTACTACTTGAACGACCACCTGTATGTCAAAGAGGAGACCGTGTGGTCGCGGCTGTATCATCAGCGCACGGGGTCGGTAGTGGAGCCTGTCGGCAGCCTGAGGCGTTTTCGCGGGCAGTCGCCTACCAAGCTCATCCTGATCGACACGCCCGAGACGACCGACTATTTACGCGAGAGGTTTCAGGAGCGTTTTGGCGAGCGGCTGAACATCATCAAGAGCAACGACGAGTATCTGGAGTTCATGCATCCGGGTGCAAACAAGGCGCGCACTCTGCAGCGGCTAGCGTATCGGTTGGGCGTGCCGCGGGAGCGCGTGCTGGCTATTGGCGACGGCAACAACGATATCCCCATGATGCGCTGGGCAGGTTATGCAGTAGCGATGGGCAACGCCAAGCCCGCTGTCAAAGAGCTGGCGCACCAGATTGCTCCACCAATCGAGCAAAACGGATTGGCGGTTGCCCTCGTCGAGATATTCGGGCTGAACAGGGAGGAGGTTTTCGTATCTTGAACTCAGGGCGTCTCATCGCATGCTTGGCGGGCTGGCTGTGGCTGACGTTTGCGCTCTCTGGATGTGGCACCTTTTTCCAGAGTGAAACCCTCGTGCCGCCGTCTACTGGAGGCAGTCTGAGCCTCACCGTTGTATGGACGGGCGACCGTAGCGACCCCGCTGCCCCGCAGGCAGTGCGAGTCACACTCTATCGCGTGGACAGGTCTATCGGGGAGCACGTATTGCGCCGCGTCGAGACCCCATCTACCAGCTGGACAACACAGTTGGAAAGTGGCTCATACCGACTACACTTGCAGGTATACCCGAACGCGGATGCGCTCGGCACTCCCATCGCGCTGGGTGAGGTCGTCGTGCAAATCGTGCAGGATACCCCGCAGCGACTTCAGATTGCAACAGGCGGCACTCCCTCTGCTCTCGCCATCCTGCCCAATCCGATTGCCCTCAGCCCTGGGCAGGTGCAGCCTCTCTCCGTGCTGGGCGTCGACGCGCAAGGAAGATACCTACTCCTGCCAGTCGGGGCTATTGTGCGCTGGAGCAGCAGCGATAGCAGTGTGGTCAACGTCAGCGCGGATGGTGTCGCTCGCGCCTTGTCGCCAGGCAGCGCGACCGTGACCGCCAGCGTGGACAGCCTGAACCTCAGTGCCGGCGCGCCTGTCACCGTGCAGACTGTCACTCGCGAGTGGACGATCCTGGTGTTCATGAACGCTGCCAACAACCTTGAGCCCGACAGTGTGGACGACATGAACGAGATGGAGCAGCTCGGCTCCACGCCCGACGTGAATATCGTCGTGCAGTGGAAGCGCATCGCGGGCTACGACTCCAGCAACGGCGACTGGCGAACCACCCGACGCTATTACGTCACGAAGGACAACGACCCGAACATCGTCAACTCCTCGATGCTGGTAGACATGGGCACGGGCGTGGACATGGGCAGCCCCAACACGCTGCGCGATTTCCTACAGTGGGGGGTGCGCTCCTTCCCCGCTCGCCGCTATGTGGTAGTCTTGTGGAATCACGGCTCTGGCTGGCGCGCCTACCGCGACAGGTGGAACATTCTCACTCGCGGTGTCTCCTTCGACGACAGCACGGGGAACTACATCCGCATCTGGGAGCTGCCAACGGCGCTGAGCGTGGGCGTGAAGTGGGACATCATCGCCTTCGACGCCTCGCTCATGCAGATGCTGGAGGTCGCCTACGAGATACGCCATCTGGGCGACTATATCGTCGGCTCTGAGGAAAGCCCGCCCGCTCCCGGCTACCCTTACCATCGGATTCTCGCACCCGTCGTCTCCAATCCGAACATCGCCACGCGCGACCTCGCCGTGCAAATCGTCATGCAGACACTCAACCACTACAACCCTGACAACACGGACAACATCACGCAGTCGGCGCTGGACGCCTCGCAGATAGAGAACGTGGCGAGAAGGGTGGATGCTCTGGCGATTACGCTGCTCCAGGTGGCTTCTGAACAGGGTGCGGCGGTGCGCGCTGCTCGCGAAAACGCACAGGCGTACGCGGAATATACATATAAAGACCTGTGGGACTATACTGAGCAGCTGCGCGCGCGAATGCCCAGCTCACCCCAGCTGACCGAAGCTATCGACGGCGTGCAGAACGCCCTGTCGCAGGCGGTGATTGCAGAGGGGCACAGCAATCGCCGTGTGAACCGCTCGCACGGGCTATCTATTTACGTTCCCACGCCCAGCGGATACGAGACGCGCTACGGTCTGCTCGCTTTCGCGCGGGCGACACACTGGGATGAGTGGCTGCAGACCCAGCCGCAGTGAAGCAACCGCTGATGTGGAAGTGGATAGGAGCTGTGTGGCGGGAAACCCGTTCCCCCGTTTCCTCTCCTACGGAGTAGAACCTCTCCCCCATCCCCTCTCCTACAAGGGGAGGGGCTTGCCACTCCCCCTTCCCTCGTAGGGAAGGGGGATGGGGGGATAGGTCTTCACTACACAACACGCCTCCTTGCCCCGCGCCTGCTCCGTGCAGTATAATCTGATACACTACCCTTGTCACGAACAGAGGAGCAGGCGAGCGGATG
>JANWXG010000231.1 GCA_025057335.1 bacterium
GCAGGCAGGAATGGACGATTACCTCAGCAAGCCGTTTAGAGAGGATGACTTGCGGGCAGTGCTGACGCGATGGGTTACTCCGCCTGAGCAGAGCCTCCCTACCGCAGCATAACGGAAGTGGTTCTCCCCAACGGTATCCTCTGAAATACGTTATCGAGAGCCTCTGGAACATCCCCAGCGCAACAGCACTCTGCACGAGAGACGGCTCCCTGCAGCGGTTGCAAAGGGAGCAAGGGGGCAGTGAACGACGAACATGCCCTCTCGTTGTGCCGCCTTGAGCCCGCAAGGAGACGCACTAGGGACGTGCCCGGTGCTCGCCTTGGAGGGTCGCGCTCCGTCGCGTCCATCGTGGTCACGACGGAGCGTGACCCTCCAAATGATGAAGCGCTCCGTCGCATCCACACACAGATTGCCCCTGGAGGGATGCGCTCCGTCGCATCCACACACAGGGTCACGACAGAGCGTGACCCTCCAAATGATGAAGCGCTCTGTCGCGTCCAAATACGAGGTCACGACGGAGCGCGACCCTCCAAACCAAAGGACTGGAGGGCGAGGCTCCTGCCGAGCCGTCACCTCCCTGTCATGCTGAGCGCAAGCGAAGCATCCTGTTCTCATTGTCATGCTGAGCGCAAGCGAAGCATCTGGGAGATTCTTCGCTCCGCTCAGAATGACAAAGGGCGTCCAGAATGGCGACGGTGCTGGAGGGCGAGGCTCCTGCCGAGCCGACTAGCTCAAGGATACCTCGGCTCGGCGAGGGGATACCAACAATGACCTCGCGAGAGCGTTTACTGTGCGCATTCTACCGAGGCACTCCCGACCGCGTGCCCGTCTCCCCGCAACACTTCGGGCGCATTCCGCTAGACAGCAGTCTCGCTGCGGAGCTGGTGCGAGAGACAGACATCACGGTGTATGCCGGGTGGGCGTGTGATTGCTTCATCGGTTCCGCCCTGCCGAAGGAGGTAGAGACCATCGGTAACGCCGTGCGCACGGTCTATCACACCCCGCACGGCGACCTGACGCGCGTGGTCACGCATACGCCCGTCACTACTGCCTGCACGGAGTTTCCCTGCAAGAGCGCCGAGGACGTACTAATCTTGCTCCACTCCCCATACGAACCGCCCGCGGAGGAGGCAGTACGCGAGGCAGTGCGTCACTTCATACAGATGAAAGACTGGCTCGGCGACGAAGGCATCGTCCTCTTTCAGTTGCCCGACGCCATCTGCTTTCCTGCAGAGTGGCTCTCCCCAGAGCATTTCTGCCTGCTGTGGGCTGACGCCCCCGACGTGATGGAGGAGATGATTCGCGTAGGCAACGAGCGGCTGCTGGCTTTCGTGGAGAGAGTGTTGAGGGCGGGAGTGGACGCCTTCCGCATCGTGGGCGGCGAGTATGCCTCCACGCAGCTGGGGCCTATCGCCTACGACCGACTGGTACGCCAGCCCGACAAGCAGCTCGTCGCGCTCATCCACGAATATGGGGCGCTCGCTTACTTCCACAACCACGGACCCATCATGCGCTATCTGGAAGCGATTGCGGACATCGGCGTCGACGCGCTCGACCCGCTGGAGGCGCCGCCCTGGGGCGACTGTGACCTGCGCCAGGCGAAGAGCACCCTGCAGGGGCGCGTCTGCCTCGTCGGCAACCTGGACGATATGGAAGTGCTGAACCAGCGTGATACGGAGGAAATCCTCGCCATAGGCGAAAAGCTCATCGAGAAGGCAGGTCCTGACGGCTTCGTGCTCAGCGGCACCGCCTCGGGAACCTACG
Source organism: bacterium (assembly GCA_025057335.1). Lineage (GTDB taxonomy): Bacteria > Armatimonadota > HRBIN16 > HRBIN16 > HRBIN16 > HRBIN16. The sequence continues at coordinate 1,765 of JANWXG010000231.1, forward strand.
GAGAACATGCCGCCCGCAACTTTATCGCCCTGGCGAGGTATGTGAGAGGGCGCATGTAGACAGGAGGAAAAGATGACCCCGCGAGAGCGTGTGCTGCGCGCTGTGCGCCGCGAAATGCCCGACCGGGTGCCCAAAGAGATGAGCTTCACCCCCGCAGCGTACGAACGCTTCGTTCAGGAGACGCGACATACCGACCCGGCGGAATACTTTGGAATGGAGATACGCGCTGTCGGTTTTCGCCCCCCGCGCGAGCTGCCCGACTTTAGCAGGTACCTGCAGCGCCTACCCGAGGGCGCCCGCATCAGCGGAGAATACGGCACGGCACATGTGCCAGGTAGCTACTACCACTTCACTCGCGCCGTGTTCCCACTGGAGCACGCCACCACTATCCGTGAGCTGGAGGAGTATCCCTGGCCCGACTTCACCCCCGTCTACCGCCACGAACACCTGGAAGCCGAAGTGCAGGCGTGGCACGAGAAGGGATACTTTGTTGTCGGCTTCGCAGGACACATCTTCGAGACTGCCTGGGCGCTCATCGGCTTCGAGCGGATCTTCCGCGACTTCATTGAGAACCCCGAGTTCGTCGAGTGGGTGTTGGAGAAGATTACAGAAGACAACTGCTTCAAGGCGCGCCGCTTGGCGGAAGCGGGCGTGGATATGGTGCAGTTCGGCGATGACGTGGGGATGCAGCATCGGCTCATGATGCGCCCCGACGTGTGGCGACGGTTCCTGAAGCCGCGTCTAGCGCGCGAAATCGCGGCGGCGCGCGCCGTGCGCCCCGACATCCCTATCTGGTACCACAGCGACGGCAACATCTCCGACATCATCGAAGACCTCATCGAGGTGGGCGTGACCGTGCTCAACCCGGTGCAACCAGAGTGTCTGGATCTGGACTGGCTGCAGCGCCGGTTCGGCGACCGACTGGCGTTCTGGGGTACGATTGGCACGCAGACCGTGATGCCCTTCGGCACGCCGGAGGACGTCAGGCGTGCAGTGAAGGAGATGATTGACCGCTTTGCGCCTGGGCTGGTGCTGGCTCCAACTCACGTCATCGAACCTGACGTCCCCTGGGAGAACATCGTGGCGTTCTTCGAGGCGGTGGAGGAGTATGGCAAGCTCACGGCATGACCGCTATTGCCGCAGAAGACACAGGGGATGGCTCACTTTGCGGGCAGTATCGCCTCGATAGCGCCTGGATGAAGGTAGAACTGCACAGGAGTCGTGCCCACGACATCGCCGTCTATCAACACGGGCACAGGGTGAGTGCTCTCCACGTGCACCTGCTTGGCTCGATACATCAGGAAGTGCGGGTGCGTGATGTGCGTCCCGCTGAACACACGCGGGAACATGCGCACGAACTCCAGTTTGTGCACGGCGCGCACGATGCACACGTCCAGCCATCCGTCGTCCACCTGTGCGAAGGGAGCGATGCGCATGCCGCCGCCGTAGTATTGTGCGTTGGCGACGCTACACAGCAGGGCGTCGTGCTGCACCGTGTGGTCATCCAAGCGAATGCGCATGGAGACGGGCTGGAACGTCACGATGGTCTGAAGCACTGCTGCCACGTATGCCGCCGTCCCGCGCAGGAAGGGGAAGCCCCGATTCACGCGGTGTGCCACTGCGGCGTCGAAGCCACAGCCTGCGATGTTGATGAAGTATCTCTTCCCTGCCGCGTTTTCCACCAAGCCGAGGTCGATACGGCGTGGCTTGCCCGTGAACAGGTTCTCCACGGCTATCTGGAGGTCTTCGGGGATACCTACGCAGCGCGCAAAGTCGTTTCCTGTGCCCAGCGGAAGGATGCCCAGTCGTGCATGGGTGCCGACAAGTCCCCCTGCGACCTCCCCACAGGTACCGTCTCCGCCTGCCGCCACGACGATAGACGCCCCGTCCAGCGCGGCTTGCCTTGCCAATTCTGCTGCGTGTCCCGCATAGGCGCTCCGTACAATGCGCCAGCGGAGCCCCGTCCGTCTACTCATCTGCTCCAGGAGGTGTTGCAGAACGTGTTCTTGGCGCACTGCTCTGCGGCGCCCTGCCCCGGGGTTCAGCACAACCACAATATCGGTGGAACTCATACTGATTGCGTTACGCCTCGCACGCTGTTTTCTCCTGCTAGACGGATGCGCGAAGCTCAGCAAGCCAGAGCGGGCACGCTTCTTCCGAACGAGTGTCTTCTGTCACTCTGAGTGGAGTGAGGAATCCTGTTCGTCTGGTTGAGATGCTTCGCTATCGCTCAGCATGACAGGGAGCTGACGGCTCGGCAGGAGGCTTGCCCTGCAGTACGAGGGAGCGCTTGCGGATGCGACAGAGCGCATCCCGCCAGGCAACCTCTGGAGGG
>JANWXG010000232.1 GCA_025057335.1 bacterium
CTGGTGAACGGTGACGTGGACGGCGACAACGAGGTGAGCCTGCTGGACTTCGGTGTGCTCGTGCTGGCGTTTGGCAGCGTCCCAGGCGATACGAACTGGTCGCCCAATGCCGACCTGGACGGCGACGCGGAGGTGTCGTTGCTTGACCTGGGCATCCTCGTGCGCTACTTCGGTAGTGTGGGCGATGAGTAGCGAGCGCTAAGTGCGCCTGTCTCCTGCTTCTTCTCCAGCGGGTGAAGGGTATCGGCGACAGAGCGTTGAGGGCACGCTGCACCATGCGTCTGGATAGATGGCTGGTGGAACAGGGGCTAGTGGAGAGTCGTGAGAAGGCGCAGGAGCTGATTCGCGCAGGCGAGGTGCTCGTAGATGGGCAGCGGGTAACCAAGCCCGCTGCGCCCGTCCATCCCCAGAGCGAGGTTCAGGTGCTGCGCCAGCCGAGGTATGTTGGTCGCGGCGGCGAGAAGCTGGAAGCGGCGCTCCAGCGGTGGGGGGCAGGTGTGCAGGGGCTGGTGTGCGCCGACGTAGGCGCCTGCACGGGGGGCTTTACCGACTGCCTGCTGCAACACGGCGCCGCGAAGGTATACGCCATCGAAGCAGGACACGGACAGCTACATCCCCGTTTGCAGGCAGACCCCCGTGTGGTCTCTCTGGAGAACACGGACGCGCGCACGCTGGACGCCTTGCCGGAACAGGTGCATCTGGTCGTGGTGGATGTCTCCTTTATCTCGCTACGAGAGGTCTTGCCGATGGCGTTCCGCTGGTTGCGAGAGGGGGGCGAGGTGTGGGCGCTGCTCAAACCGCAGTTCGAGGCGCCCCAGTGGACGAAACGGGGCGTGATGCGCTCCGCTGCCGCGCGCGAGCAGGTCTTGCGGGATTTTCTTGCTTGGTGCGACGCGCAAGGCTGGACGGTGCTCGATGCGTTTGAGTGCCCGCTATCGGGCGAGGAGGGTAACCGCGAGTTCTGGCTGCGCTTGCGTGGGGGAAGCCGTTTGTGATATAATTCCCTACCGACGGAGGAACAGGGAAGGGAATGAAGCGTACCTATCAGCCTAATAACCGACATCGGCGCAAGGTGCACGGATTTCGCGCCCGCATGCGCACGAAGGACGGGCGCAACGTGCTGAAGCGACGCCGCTTGAAAGGGCGTCATCGCCTGACGGTATCGGATACTTGTCGTCATTTCGGTCCGGAACACTCGTAATGAGGACAGCCTGTGCTTCCCCGCCAACAGCGTCTTCGCCGACGCAAGGACTTTCTGGCGTGTTACAACGAGGGCAAAGCGTATACTCAACCGCATCTGGTGATGTACCTGCGCCCTCAACGCGAAGGACAACGGTTTGGCTTTGTGGTCGGCAAGAAGGTGGGGAAGGCAGTAGTGCGCAATCGGGTGAAGCGGCGGCTGCGGGCAGCGTGTCGGGAGTGTTTGCCCCATTTGCGTCCGGGTTTCGATGCGGTCATCGTGGCGCGTCGGAACGTGCTGGAAGCAGACTACCACCAGCTGCTGCATGAGATGCGCCAGCTGTTCCAGAGCGCGAAGGTGTGGAAGGCGGATGAGCGGTCATGAGCGCGCCGCGTGTGACATGGGGTCAGCGGTTGCTCGTAGGAACGATTCGGCTTTATCAGCGCGTCTCGCGTTACACGCCGCCGGTATGTCGCTTCACCCCTACCTGCTCGGAATACACGGCACAGGCTATCCTCGAACACGGTGTCTGGGCAGGCTTGTGGCTGGGGATACGACGTATCTTGCGCTGTCATCCTTTTTCGCCAGGCGGGTATGACCCTGTGCCGCCGCGCCCGTCTCGCTCGCAACATGGGCAGGACGTAGGCGGAACGTCGAACTCCCACCCCGCCGGCGGTGTCTGAATGAAAGGCGACACCCGCACGAAAATCGTCTGACAGGAGAGGTCAGTTCCGTTGAGAAGACTATCGTGGGCACTACTATTCCTTCTGCTGTTGTGGCTAGCGGTGCCAGTGCTGGCACAACCCTCGTCTACCACACCCGATGCGGTACTACTGCAGGCACAACGTGCGGAGCAACAGGCGAACTTCCCCGAAGCGGAAAGACTGTACCGTCAGGTGATAGAGAGGAGCGGTTCTAGCCCGCTTGCTGCTGAGGCGAAACTGCGCCTGGCGGCGCTGTATATGCGCAAGTTGGAGCGTTACAACGACGCTCAGAAGCTCTACGAGGAGCTCATCAAGGAGTACCGCACGGGCGAAGTCGCTGCGGAAGCTGCCCTGCGCCTCGGCGAGATATACGAACTGCAGATGCAGAAGGCGACCGACCCGAAGGAGCGCAACGCTCTTGAACAGCAGGCGCTGGAAGCTTACCGCCGAGTAGAGCGAGACTTCGGCGATACCGCCGTGGCGAGAGGGGAGGGGAAACAGAGGCTAGATGCCCTCCTGCGTCGCATCGACGAGCGCCATCGCAACCACCCCGCCTATCGATTCTGGGACATCCTCGTGGCGCTCACGGGCAGGCAACCTTGGCTGAGCTACTGGGTGGCGATTGTACTGTTTACGCTGATTGTGATTGCTCTGCTCACCCCGCTGCGGGTCGCCTGGTTCCGCTCCATGCGCGAGATGAAGAAGCTAGAGCCCGAGGTGCGACGCCTGCGCGAACGCTATAAGGGACAAGAGCTGAACGAGAAAATCATGCAGCTCTACAAGGAGCACAAGGTCAACCCGGCGGCGGGCTGTCTGCCGATGCTGGTGCAAATCCCCATCCTCATCTACCTGTACTACACTATCCGCATGTACGAGTACCAGTTCGGCAAGGGGTTCTTCCTGTGGATTAACCCCTGGATGGCAGAGCGGTTTCCTGGCATTGTAGGCGCGAACCTGGGTCAACACGACCTGCCCCTGCTTATCCTGTATGCGATTAGCCTGTATGTGACGCAGCGGTTGACCCCCGTGAGCGACCCCGCGCAGGCGGAGCAGATGAAGTTCACTTCGCTGTTCATGACTATCTTCATGATGTACATGATGTACATCTGGCGCTTCCCCTCGGCGTTCGTGCTCTACTGGTTCCTCTCGAATATCCTAATGACCGCGCAGCAGCTCTACTACATGAAGCAGGAACCTGTTCCCGCTGCCACTACGTCGCCGTCTGTTGAGGAGAAGGAGAAGACGCCTGAACCGGTGCCTGCAGCCACCGCCGCGAGCAACCCAGGGAAATCTCACTCGGCACGTAAGCCACGCCGCAGAAGGTAACTCTAGGGAAGACAGGAGGAGGGGAATGATGACGGAAAAGGCACCGTTGTCCAGTGTGGAAGCAACAGGGCGCACAGTCGAGGAGGCAAAACAGAGAGCACTGCAGATGTTACAGGTAACGGAGGAACAGGTAGAGTGGGAGATTCTGGACGAAGGCTCGCGCGGTATCTTTGGGGTGCTGGGCTCTACTCCTGCGAAGGTACGCGCCACGGTGAAGACAGCGATAAGGCGAGCGCCCTCCGAGGAATCCGAGCGCAGGGTGATGGCAGTGGTGAATGCTGCCCTGCGTGCCAGTGGGCTGGCGGTAAAAGCGATCAAGCGGGATAGCTACGACTGCTACGTGGAGCTGGAGCTGGTGGGGCGCGACGCGCAGCGTTTCGAGGGTCCGCAGCTGGACGCCCTGCAATATGTGCTCAATATCATCATCAACAAGCGATACGATAAGGAGACTCGAGTGATACTGGATGTCGGGGATTACCGCAAGCAGCGGGCGGAGAAGCTGCGTCGCATGGCGTTGGAAATCGCCAAACAGGTGAAGGAACGAGGCGAGGAGGCGGTGCTGGACCCGCTCAACGCCATCGAGCGGCGGGTCATCCATCACGCGCTGATGGACGACCCCGACGTATACACCTACAGCGAGGGCGAGGAGCCCGAACGGCGCGTGGTCATCTCCCCGCGCAATAAACAGTGAGCCTCCATGATACACATCACGGGTCGTGTCAGGGGCGTGGGCACCGACATCGTAGCGCTTCAGCGCATCGCTGAGGTGTGCGAGCGGCATCCACGCTTTCCGTTGCGCATCCTTACGGAAGCAGAGTACGCCTACTGCCAGCA
>JANWXG010000233.1:0-276 GCA_025057335.1 bacterium
CCTATCGCGCCCATCTATCTGGCGGGGATGGGGGTTACGGGAGAAGAAGACCCCGAGGTGAAGATGGTAGAGACCACGCTGGAACTGTCCATGATGGTCATCCTGCGCTCCATGCAGGCGCAGATTGAGGCAGGGGCGCGGGCGATGTTCATCGCAGAGCCTGCGGCTAACCGGGTATACATCTCCCCCAAACAGATCGAGCAGGGTTCCGACGTCTTCGAGCGCATGGTGATGCGCTACCTGCGTCGGGTAAAAGACTTCCTACACGAGCACGGG
>JANWXG010000233.1:286-4017 GCA_025057335.1 bacterium
TCCATTGCTGCGGCGAGCTCACCGACCAGATGGTACAGCAGTATGCCTCGCTGGAGCCAGTGATTCTCAGCCTAGGCAGCTCGCGCGTACTGTGGGAGGACGCTCGTCTGGTTCCGAAGCATGTGGTTCTGTTTGGTAACCTGCCTTCCAAGCGTTTCTACTCGGACGAGCTGGTGACTCGCGAGCAAGTAGAGCAGCTCGCCTGCGAGCTGATTGCCCGCATGCGTGAGGTAGGTCATCCCTTTATTCTGGGCAGCGAGTGCGACGTACTCAGTGTCGCAGGGTGTGAACAGACCATCAAGGAGAAGGTGCAAGCGTTCATCGAGTGCAAGTGTTAAGATGATGAAAAAGGGTCACGGCAGGAGGTGGCTCCTACCGTGGCCCTGCCTTGCAGATACCTGTGAGGGTTACCGCTTCAGGTCAAAACGGTCTAGGTTCATCACCTTGTTCCACGCGGCGATGAAGTCGTGCACGAACTTTTCCTTGCCGTCCTCGCAGGCGTACACCTCCGCAATGGCGCGCAGCTGGGCGTTGTGACCGAATATCAGGTCGACGCGAGTAGCTGTCCAGCGTACCTCGCCTGTCTTGCGGTCGCGCCCCTCGAACAGGTTGGGGTCGTGAGGGTCTGGAACCCACTCGATACCCATGTCGAGCAGGTTCACGAAGAAGTCGTTGGTGAGCGTCTCGGGGCGATCCGTGAACACGCCATGCGGTGAACGGTTGTAGTTGGCGTTGAGAACCCGCATCCCCCCCACCAGCACGGTCATCTCGGGAGCGGTCAGCGTGAGCAGTTGCGCCTTGTCCACCAACAGCACCTCAGCGGGGACGCTGTAGTTCGCCTTGAGGTAGTTGCGGAACCCGTCATAAATCGGTTCCAGCACGGCAAAGGACTCGACGTCGGTTTGCTCCTGCAGGGCGTCCATCCGTCCCGGCGTGAAGGGAACCTGCACGTCGTAACCGGCGTTGCGCGCCGCCTGCTCTACCGCTGCACACCCGCCCAACACGATAAGGTCTGCGAGGGAGACCTTTTTGCCGTCGGTGTGGGCGTGCGCCTCGTTGAACTGGCATCGGATGCCATCCAAGGTCTCCAGCACCTTGCTCAGCTGCTCCGGCATGTTCACTTCCCAATCTTTTTGGGGAGCAAGGCGAATGCGCGCGCCGTTTGCGCCCCCGCGTTTATCGGAGCCGCGGAAGGTGGCTGCAGAAGACCACGCGGTGTACACCAGCTCGGAGATGGACAGACCAGAGGCGAGGATTTTCGCCTTGAGATCGGCGATGTCCTGCTCCTCAATCAGCGGATGGTCTACGGCAGGAATCGGGTCTTGCCAGATGAACTCCTCCTGAGGCACATCCGGTCCGAGATAGCGGGTGCGTGGTCCCATGTCACGGTGGGTCAGTTTGAACCAGGCGCGGGCGAAGGCATCCGCAAATTCGTCTGGGTTCTCGAGGAACCGGCGCGCAATCTTCTCGTAGATGGGGTCGTAGCGTAGGGACAGGTCGGTCGTCAGCATCGTGGGGCGGTGTTTCTTGTTGGGGTCGTGTGCATCGGGGATTACCGCCGGCGCATCCTTGGCTACCCACTGCCATGCCCCCGCTGGGCTCTTGGTGAGTTCCCACTCATAGTGGAACAGGTTCCAGAGGAAGTTGTTGCTCCACTGGGTGGGCGTCGTCGTCCAGGTCACCTCCAGCCCGCTGGTGATGGTATCGGCCCCCTTACCGGTTCCGAAGGAGCTTTTCCAACCAAGTCCTTGTTCCTCGATAGGTGCCCCTTCTGGTTCGGGACCAACATACGAGGCAGGCCCAGCGCCGTGAGCCTTGCCGAAGGTGTGCCCGCCTGCGATGAGCGCGACCGTCTCCTCGTCGTTCATGCCCATACGCCTGAAGGTCTCACGGATGTCTTTCGCCGCCTCAATCGGGTCGGGCTTGCCGCCAGGTCCTTCGGGGTTCACGTAGATGAGCCCCATCTGCACCGCCGCCAGAGGGTTTTCCAGCGTGCCGTCTGCAGCATGACGCTGGTCTGCCAGCCACTCTCCCTCTGGCCCCCAGTACACGCTCTCGTCGGGCTCCCACCAGTCCTCGCGACCGCCTGCAAAGCCAATGACCTTTGCGCCCATTGACTCGAGCGCCACGTTGCCAGCCAGAATCATCAGGTCTGCCCAGGAGATTTTTCTGCCGTACTTCTGCTTGATAGGCCAAAGCAGCCGTCGCGCCTTGTCGAGGTTGGCGTTGTCGGGCCAGCTGTTCAGCGGAGCAAAGCGTTGCTGACCGCTGCCAGCTCCACCGCGACCGTCGCCGATGCGATAGGTGCCTGCGCTGTGCCACGCCATGCGGATGAAAAGCGGTCCGTAGTGACCAAAGTCCGCCGGCCACCAGTCCTGCGACTGCGTCATCAGCTCGCGAAGGTCCCTTTTCACTGCCTCCAGGTCTAGAGAGCTGAACTCCTTCGCATAGTCGAAATCCTCTCCCATTGGGTTGCACTCGCGGGAGTTCTGGTGAAGCACTTTGAGGTTCAGCTGGTTCGGCCACCAGTCGCGGTTCGTGCGCCCTACTTTCATTGCGGGGTGTGCCGCGCCAGAGGATGCGCTGGTCTTTTCCCTCTCGTCCATCAGTCTTTGCTCCTCCACACAATTTGTTTAGATAATGATAATCGTTATCATATGGTTTTGTCAAGGGTACGTGGGGATATTCCTCAAATCCCCGAACAACCCTATTATCGGATTAGGAAAGGAAAACAGTACCGTTACCCTACTGTGGGAGCCGTTTTCGGAACGCGGCTAAATCCGCAGCAAACAGCACGTTATGCGCCCAGCCAGCGTACTCCCCAAACCTCGTGCGGAAGAATTCGCCTACTTGCCTGTATACCCTGTCCGTCAGGCTGCGTCCACGCAGCTCGGGCAGGTAGTGGCGCTGCACAATCTGCCAAACGTGTGTGTCTACAGGTATCGCCTGCGGCTTGTCCAGAGAGAGCAGGCAGACGCAATCAGCAATCTTGTGTCCGACGCCGGGCAAGGTCGTCAGTGCGTGGTGCGCTTCCTCGTAGGACACATGGCGCAAGCGGTGGAGCCACTCTTGCTCGCGCTGGAGTAGCTCGCGTGCTGCTTGCACTACCACCCGTGCCCGATAGCCGAAGCCAAGCGCCCACAGCTCCTCTTCAGAAGCCTCCGCCAGCGCCTGCACCGTCGGGAAACGATAGTAGGTCACCCCATCTATCTCGGCGAGTCTCTCGCCGTAACGCTCGCACAGGGCGTTCACCATGCGCGTGATGCGCGCGATGTGATTCGCGCTGGAGCAGAGGAAGCTGAAGAGGCACTCCACAGGGTCTGTTCGGAGCACACGCAGCCCGGGGAAGGCGGGGGCGACTCGCGCGAAATAAGCGTCAGCCCGACACCACTGCGCATACAACGGGGCGAGGGGAGTGTGTAACTGGAAGTAGTCATGCAACAGAGGGGCAACATCTTCTGAGGTTACAGCCTGATAGAGCACGTCGCTCTCCGTCTGGCGCAGGGTAATCACCGAGGAGCCAACCACGCCCCGCCACTCGTTCTCTCCCACCGCTCTCCACCGGAACGACTGCCCGCAGAAGAGGGTCACTTCGCACCGGAGCTCTTCCGGTGGAACCGCAAGCGCACGCCACATCACACACCATCTATTTGATAGGCAGAGAGGGTAACAGGTGGCTCTTCCTCATGCTCCAGGTGGTACGATAACACAGCCAGCTCTTGTAAGAAGGA
>JANWXG010000234.1 GCA_025057335.1 bacterium
CTCTACCCGGGGTTGCGGCAGGTGATTGTGGCGCCGACCCTGGACCAGGCGCGCATCCTGTTCGAACGCACGCTGGAGCTGCTGCAAGCGTGGGCGGAGGCGACGGGAGGCAAGATACAATCTCGTCTCACTCCTTACCCGCGCGTGTATGTCCATGAGGGCGAAATCACCGCCCGCAGCGCCTACCGCCAAGCGCGCTCCCTGCGCGGGCGCAGCGCCCATCGCATCGTGGTGGACGAAGCCGCTTACCTAACCGAAGAGGTGGTGCCGCAGGTGCTGATGCCCATGCTCGCAGATAACGAGGGGCAGCTCGTGTTGCTCTCCACGCCCTTCGGCAGAAACCATTTCTGGCAGTGGTTCCTGCGTGGGCAGGAGGGCGACCTCTGCCGCAGCTTCCGCTTTCCCACCTCTACCAATCCGCGCATCTCCGCGCAATTTCTACAGATGCAGAGGCGGCTGCTCACTGAACGGCAGTTCGCCATCGAATACGAAGCGCAGTTTGTGGACGACGCGGGCGCGGTCTTTCCGCAGACGGTCATCGAGGCGTGCATCCAGCATGGCCTCACTGACGCTCAGCCCGCTGCAGCTCCGTCTGTCGCCGGGCTGGACTGGGGACGCTATCGTGACTTCACCGCGCTGGTCGTGTTGCGCGAGGCGGAGGGAAGGTGGCAGGCGGTATGTGTGGAGCGCTTGCCGCAAACGGGATGGCAGATACAGCTGGAGCGCATCGTTCAACGCCTAAGCGCGTGGGGAGTGCGAGCAGCCTGCTGCGATGCGACGGGCGTCGGCGACCCGCTCGTGGAGTTGCTGCAGGAGCGTCTGGGAGCGAAGGGGATAGGCACGCGCCTAGAGCCTATAGTCTTCACCGCTTCCAGTAAGCGGTCGCTAGTGGAATCGCTTGCGCTGGCGATGGAGCAGGGGCGACTAGCTATTCCGCCGCATCCCGACCTGCTGCGTGAACTGCACGCCTTTACTGCCATCCACACTGCAAGCGGTCATGTTCGCCTACAGGCGCAGGGCAGCGAACACGACGACCTCGTGACCGCGCTAGCGCTGGCAGTGCACGCGGCAGGCAAAGGCGCGCTTGGCACAGCTACCGTCCGCCTGCTCACTAGCGGTAGGAGCCGGGAGGGGGCGATACACCACAAAGACACACCGACCTGTTTCTCCACAACACTTCCCGCCGGTAGGGACACCTAGCAAAGCGTTACCGCCACGCATCCCTCTCTCATGCTCCCCCAGCGAGACCGCACGCGCCGGACGTCACAGAAGTTTCCTGAACGGTTGTCGCCGCGCCTATACCTCCCACACCTGCGGCTCCACTGTCGCCGTGTCCAGTGTGACGACAGTGCATTTGCCCGTCAGCCAACCGCCCACTTCGCCCGGGTTCACAATCAGAACCTGCCCTTCACGGCGGATATCCAGCCGGTGCGTGTGACCGTACACCAGCACGTCCAGCGCGTTCCCCGCCGCGATGGGCGCGACTAGCTCGTCCTGATGCACTACGCCGATGCGCTTGCCTTCCACCTCCACAATGGCGATGCGCGGATGCACCTCCCCGATGGGTTCAAAGGCTTTGGACAGCCCGATGCGCTCGCCGTCGTTGTTGCCAAACACGGCGACGATACGGCAGGGCGCGCCGTGCATCGCCCGCACCGCAAAGGGCGCGACGAAATCACCCGCGTGCAGTATCAGCTCCACGCCCTCGCGCGCGAATAGCTCCATCGCCGAGCGGATTTTGGGCAGGTTGTCGTGGCTGTCCGCCATGATGCCTATCTTCATAAGCGTATCTCCTCTCCGACCTCCGGGATGACTACCTCACATATACCCGAAAACCGCTCTCGAAAAGCTTCCGGTTCAGTGGTATGCACCGGGATAAGCTTCCTGGGGCGGATGGTCTGCACCACCCATTCTAGCTCCTCCCCCGAGGCGTGTCCCGAGACGTGTAGTGGTATGCGCTCGTCGTCAGAGTCGTCCTGCAGAGGATAGCGCGTGAAGCCGAAGCGCCCCAGCCAGCGTTTCAGGCGCTGGTCGTCGAGGCGTTGCTCTTCGGTCATCGGTTCGCTGAAAGAGTGTATCCACAAGCCATCGTTCACCTTCAGGTACGGCAGCTCGTTGAGGTCGAAGTAGCCGAAGCAGAGCAGGTATTCGCCCGGTTGACGGGCGATTTCCTGCGCGGTGATGCACAGGTCACCGTATCGCTCGTGCAGAGCCTTCTCCCATGAATCGGAGGGCGGTTTGCCCACCCCCTGATACAGGCGCAAGGAGCCATCGTCCAGCGACAGGTCGTGACCGCTCTCTCGCCAGGCATGGAGCAGATACAGGTCCTTAGGGTTCACTACCACCTGCCTGCCGCACTCGCGGGCGGCTTGCCAAAACCGCTTCAGACGCTCCAGATGGGTCATGGAGAAGTTCGCGCATACCAGCCTGCCCCGATGCTGCTGGAGCAGCCGGGCGAACTCCCCTTGCACGTCGTCCTCAGTGTAGCCCGAGCCTTCACGAGTGATGCGCGTGCCCTCTATAATGAGGGCAACGGGCTGGAGCTGCGCCGCTTGCTCGGCGAACTGCTCCGTCAGATGCCGACGTTCGCCCCGAAAGCGCAGGTCACCTGTGTACACCACCCAGCCTGCGCTGGTCTCTATCGCCCACGCGCCTGCGCCCGGGATGGAATGGTCTATCGGGAAGAAGCGCACCCGATGTCCATTCACCTTCCCCGTGAAGGTCTCCAGCGGACGCAGGTCGCATTTCTCATGATACCCCCCAGGCAGTTTACACCAGAAGGTTTGCATGGGCTGGGCGTCACTGTCGGCAATCAGCACAGAACGGTAGGTTGCTACTAGTTGCTCTTTGCGATTCCACGCCAGCTTCCGAAACTCACCCTCCTTAAATTCAAACTGGCGCACGTATATCGTGCCATCGTCCAGGCTGTTGCAGTCCTGCAGGGCGCGCAGCAACAGCGCGCTCTCGGCGGAGCATATCAGCGGAATGTCGGGAAGGAGGTACTGCAGGTCGCCTGCATGGTCGGAGTGCGCGTGGGAGAGCAGCACGCCATCCACCCTGTCTAGCTGGGTCTGCCAGTTCTCAAAGGCATAATCCTGCAGAAAGCGGTCCTGGTAGATGCCGCGCACAGGGGGCAGTAAGCCCATCACCAACAGCTCATACAGTCCACGCGCCTTCTGGGGCTTCAGATACTCGTCGTAGTAGTCCGTGAAGCGGCTGAGGTTCTGCCCGAAGTCCAGCCACAACGTAAAGGCTGCATCTCGCAAGAGGATTTTATTGCCCCCGACGCATCCCGCGCCGTCCCAAACCGTGATGCTTGTCATTGGCGACACCGTCGCGAAGCGGATGTTGTCCCCTCATTCGCGGTAGAGGAAGGGATATCCTGTCTTCGCGCTGCAGTGCTATGTCGCTTTCGAGCAGGTATTCCGAAAAATCCCTTTGCCATCTCATTGTGCGCCGGAAGCAGTGCTCGCAGAAGAGGGAAGGGAAAGCGCCCCCGGGCGCGCTGCGACAAACAGAGGGGAGATTCTAGTAAAGCACGTGAGTACTTCCCCTCGAAAAACAACAGGGACTTCAGCAGGACAGAGGGTTAAGGCTCGGCAGGAGCTTCGCCCTCCAGTCCGCTTGTCATTCTGAGCGTCAGCGAAAGGGGGCAGAGATGCTTCGCCTTCGGCTCAGCATGACAACGTTGGAGGGTCGCGCTCCGTCGCGACCTGAAGATGTTCGTAGCATGGGCATCTTGCCCATGAGCCACGCACAAGATGTGCGTGCCACTGGAGGGTCGTGCTCCGTCGCAACCACGCAAACCCGACGGCTCGGCGGGAGCCTCGCCCTCTAAACAACTGGAGGGCGAACCTCTAGGTGAGCTCCCCTATCTTACCTCCCCGCACGCGGGAAGGAGAAGGGGAAGCTATATCGCCTCGCAGAAGCACTCACGTGCTTCACTACGAGCTGAAGAGTTCGCTGTGGGCACTCAGGTACCGAGGCGCGCCAGGTTGGTAGTAGCGTACGT
>JANWXG010000235.1 GCA_025057335.1 bacterium
ACCCGAAGAGGTACTTGGCGTCTTCCGCAGTGTGCGCGACGAAATCGAGCGGAGGATGCGGGAACTCGCCGAGCGCACTCAAAGCCTCCGCGATACGGGCGAGTAACTTCGCGGTGAATGAGGAGCGTCGAATACTACGGAAGTCCTAGAAAAGGAGGGGAGCCGGATGAGAAAGGTGTTCTGGCTGCTCGTGCTGGCGTTCGCCTTTCCCGCGCTCGCGCAACAACCGCCCAGATGGGACGTCTCCAACACCTACTGGACAGCGCAAATCCGTGATGTGCTGCTCGGCTTCACCTACGATGGCAACATCCGATTCTTCAGCATGAACCCCAACACGGGCGAGTTCACTGGACGGGTACAGTACCTTCCTCCCAATCTCAACCCGCTGGGTCAGTACAACGTCTCGGGTAGAGTAGAAGGCGATAACATCTCGTTTCGTGGCATCGCGAACATCCCCGGCGTCGGCAACACTGATGTAGTGTGGGTAGGCTCGGTCACCCAGAACGGCGCCCGCATGGAGGGGCAGATGGCGTACTGGGACTGGATTTGGGGAGTGTGGGTGACATTCACGTGGCGTACCACCTCTGGTGGTCCCGCCCGTCCGATTGTACGCACCTACACGATTAGCGGCAGGGTGACTCTGGAGGAGTTCGGTGGCGACGTCACCACTGTGCCAGTAACAGTGCAATTGCGGCCGGCGGGAAGCACCAACCCCATCCGCACTGTCGTGCTGAACCTGGGTAGCGGGGGGAGCTATGCTGTGTCCGATGTGCCCAACGGCACGTATGACCTTGCGTTCAAGGCAAGTCACTGGCTGCGTCGGGTGGCGCGCAACGTGACGGTGAGCGGGGCGAACGTTGGCGGGGTCAGCGTTTCGCTACCTAACGGAGACATCGATGGCGACAACGAGGTGAGCCTGCTGGACTTTGGTCGGCTGGTAGCGGCGTTCGGTACACAGCCGGGCGACGCGAACTGGAACCCGAATGCGGACCTGGATGGCGACGCGGATGTGTCGCTGCTGGACTTCGGCGTGCTAGTGCGCAGCTTCGGCTTGGTCGGCGAGGAGTAAGGGGAAGGGCAGAGGGACATGTGCTAGCGAAACCCTCTGCCCCGACTTCGAGAGGCGTTTACTCCTCCGCTTCCTCGCCACCACCATGCGACAGGTATGCCTCCACCATAATCAAGTACTGCTCGCCCACCTGACGCACAATCTGGTACAGGTCGTTCATGGTGGAGACCTCTTCCACCTGCTCCTTGACGAACCAGTCGAGGAACTCGCGCGCGGCGTAGTCCTTCTGCTCCATCGCCATGGTCATCAGGTTGTTGATGCAGCGCGTGACCTCCAGCTCCCATTCGAGGGCGAGGCGTACAGCTTCTTCCGCGTTGCGGAAGTTGCTCGAGGCGGACTCAACGGTAGGTATCTCTACCTGACCGCCCACCTCGTTGAGATACTGCACGAATTTCATCGCGTGCTCGCGCTCTTCTTCTGACTGCTTGAAGAACAGCTGGGCGAGCTTCTTCAGAGCGCGTCCCTCGAAGTAGGATGCGATAGCGATATACTGGTGCGAAGCGTGCAGTTCGCGCCCAATCTGCTCGTTGAACGCGCGGTTTAGCTCAGGACTAATCAGCACTGCGTCCATAGCGATTCCTCCTCTCGGTGTGTCCGCGAAAGACGACGATGTCTTCCTGTCACAGTTTACTCGTTTTGCATCTGCTTTTTCAAGCGCTGGTGAAAGCGACGCACCCTCTGGCGATTGCGCGAGGGGTCGGGGGAGACCTGCAGAGCGCGCACCAGCTCACGACACTGTGCGTAGGACAGGTAAGGGATGGTCTCCTTCGCGCGTAGGAGCTGATGCGGGGGCAGCAGTAACTCGCTTAAGCCCAGACCAACCGCTAAAGGCAGTAACAGGTCGCTTTCTGGCTCCAGGAGGACACCGCACGCCAGCAGCCGGCTCTGAGCGAAGCGACTGAGCTCCTCCACCCCCTGAAGCCACTCCGCCTGAAACCAAAGGCGCAGGTCCGCTCGCCGCAGGTACAGCGCGCGCACATTGGGCGCCTCAGCCACCTCTGGCGACGGGGTCAGGGAGGTCCAGCCTCCCAGCAGGACGTCGTGAAAGAGCAGGGCGCCGCGCTCCTCTTCCAGTGCGCTCTGCGCCCGCTGCAGGTTGTCCAGAAAGGCGTTGACATCCTGTGCGCGCACCGAGGGCAGGATGAAGGTCACCACCGCCTGTAGCGTACACTCCGCGACAGCACGCCAGATAGTATCGTCGGGCAGCACAGGGAGCTCCAGAAACAGGGATTTGCCCGCAGCCCCCTGCAGCAGGGCGTGCAACGAGGCAAGGTTCAACAAGCACTGTTCACTGGCGTAGGCGTCCAGGAACGCCCCGTCCGCGCCCGCTTCCAGTGCCTGCACCGCGTTCTGCCAGTCGTCGGCGATGGCGATAGCGCGGATGGGATGCTCGTCCAGTGTGCGGGCGGTCTCGTGCGTGAGCCCGAGCACGTAGCGTTTGCCGCTGGGATGCATCTCCTGGCGCTGATACTGGGTCATCAAGCGCATGTCGGGGTCGACGATGAGCACGCCGCGATTGGCGTCCACAATCACGATGTCGCCATCGCGCACGTTCAGCAGCAACTGCGACACGCCCACCAGCGCAGGCACGCCGATAGCGCCTCCCTCGGGTAGTGCGGGGCTTTCCGCCACCATCGCGCTCACCTCCACGCCCGCTCGCCACAGCGCCTCGCCCAGCGCGATGTCACGGCAGACCGCCACAAAGCCCGGCTGCTCACGACGGCGCGCTTCATAAGCGGTGAACAGGTCCAGCGCGGCGCGCAGGTCGGAAGCTCGCAACACCATCGCCGTGCCCACAGCAATCCCGCGCGAAACCGCCTGTCCTGTGAGCTTGAGCATGCCTGCCTTCTCCTTATCGCTGTGTCTGCTGCGGTGGTGGGGGAGCAGGAGGCTCTTCGGTCTCCTCTTCCTCCTCCACCAAGATGACCATCCTACCGGGCTGATTAATCCGCAGCCATTCGTCTCCTTCCTTGACCGAGACAAGGATTTCGGGAGCGATGAGCTCCTGCCCTTTCTCGTCTACGCCGCGCACCTCGCCAATCAGCTGCACCTGTTCCGTGCGCGAGTTGTACACCGCCTTTTGGGCAGTGAGCGTGCGCGTTTTGCCGTTCTCCTTGAGCACCTGTACCATCTTCAGGTTGCCCGTGAGAGTGATGACCTTCTTCTGGTACAGGTTCTCGGCGCGGTCGCAGGTAATTTGCACAGGCTCGCGCATCTCGGTCTTGAGAGAGCGGGTTTCTTCCTCTGGCGCCTGTGCGCTCGCCTCCTGTGGCTCCTTGGGCTTCACGAAGATTTGCACGTTGCCCTCCAGCACGGCGCGCTTCTCTTTCAGCTCGATGATTAATCGGTCGGCAGTGAGGTCGACGCGCGGGTCGGTCACGCGCAGGTTTCCTGTGGCGCGAATCACCTGCGCCTCAATATCCTGCTCGGCGCGGTCAGCGGTCATCAGGGTGTCGCCGTCACGGATGGTCAGCCCCTCGCCGATGCGTGTCTTGCCCTGCTGTTCCTCCAACCGCTTGAACTCTATCTCCACTCTTCGGGTTCTGGGCTGTCTGGCGTTTGCACTCTCCTTCGGGGGCTCCGTCTGCAAGAAGGCTATCGGCTCCCACGAGGTGCGCATTACCAGACGCACCTCCTCGGCGACCAGCCGTCTTTCTCCTCCCAAGTAGCGCACGCTCTGCGCAGTGAACTCACCGTCGCGCAAGGTGCCGCGAATGATGCCCAGACATTGCAGTTCGCGCGTTTGGTCGCGCCAGGTCGCCTGCGAACAGTAAAGCCGAACGGGGTTCCCTTGCAGGTGCGCCTCTGACACCTGCAGGAGGCGCGAGGCGCCCTCGTACGCTGCGCGCGCTGCCCTCAGCCGCCAAGCAGGCTTGCCGTCGTCGTACAGTACCGCCTCCTGCACGCCCTCCAGCAACCACTGTTGGCGGTCGCGCGAG
>JANWXG010000236.1 GCA_025057335.1 bacterium
CGCAGCTGCGCAATCTCCTCTCGCGTCAAGCCCGCATCACTGAGGATCGCCACATCCGCCTTGCCGGGCGGAATGGACTGCTCTGCGAGGTCCGGTCTGTCGGGGTACTCTGCGTATGCCTTGTCCCTATACGTCTGCGCGAGCGCTAGGTCTGCCACGCCGGGGGAACGGGCGATCTGCACGAGTGTTTCTAGTCGGCGCTCTCGTGACCCACGGTCCTCATCTCGTGCCCCAATTGGGCGCAGGATATTCTCCGAAGGCTGCACGTAGCGATACGCCACATACTGTCTTCCGAAGAACTGTAGCCCCACTACCGCTGTGCCAACAGTGATGATGACTGCAGCTAGTATCAACCACACCCGCTTGCGCAGGATGCGATAGATGCGCCAGAAGTCCCACTGATTGACACTCGCTTCGCTCATGATGACCGAATTCATATGCCCCACTCACTCCTTCGTCATGTCGAGTCGCTTCCCGACCAGTTGATGTTGCACAATCGGAACCAGTTCGCGGGCGAACGCCCTCGCGATGTCCGCCGCTCCCTCCTCATTATCGGCAACAGGCACGATGATTCGCAACAGAGCGCCCATCGCCGGACGATGCAGTAATCGGTCTTGCAGAAGGTACCAGTTGTGCTTGAAGATGCTGGGAGTCACCCGTCCTCCTTCGACAAAGCAGTAGAAGACAACCTGTCGCTGCTCCCCTTTCTGCAGCAGGAAGCGGTTCATTGCCGCCTTATACTCTCTGCCATCGGGGGCGACAACTGGGATGTGTTCGATACTCTTCTTCTGTATCGCCCAGCCCCCGCCCGGCAGACAATACCCTGGCGAGTGAAACGTGTTCTTCCGATGCCCGTAAATCACTAGCACGTTGACGGGGTACCCCGCCTCGTTCGCATAGCTGCGTACGATGTAGGCATCGGGCGTTAGCATCTGTTTCGACAGGTCGTCTAGGTCGTGTTGTTCCACCATGCGGAAGCCCGCGATCGTGTTGGGCACCTGCCCTGTGTCTATTGGGAAGGTCACCACGCGGTTCTCCGCCTGGCGGGCATACACCACCATGCCCCACGCCAACAGGAACATCGCGATGACTATCCAGTAGTTTGGTCGATACTCGCTTGTCATTCTACCTTCTCCGCCAGTTTTTTGACACCTAAGAGACTTAACGCAGAGATAAAAAACAAGAACGGCGACGAATAGTCATGGAAAAAGGTCATGGCAAACTCTTTGTTGATGTAGTGCCCCATCATCACGATGGCGGCGATGCGCAGCACGTTGGCGAACATCGTAATCGGGATACCTGCGAGGAACACTACCCCTTTCCCCCACAGCTTGCCCTGCGTGAGATAGCCCACTAGCGCGGCGATGCCCAGTATCGCCACCATCGAGCGGATGCCGCTACACGGCACCGCCACCTCCACGTCGAACCGAGGCGTCCACATGTGTACCCCGTCTCGCTCTATCGGCACGCCGAGGAGCCCCAGCAGCATGGTCGACGCCGCCGCGCTGAAATGCTGCAAAGGCACGCTAAGCACCTCAATGGCGAAGTCCGGCCAAGGCACAGCGAAATACAGGAAGAGGTAAGGGAAGAGAGCCACCCGCATCATGCGCGTGCCAACCAGATACCACGCCAGCCCCCCCAGCGCAACGGGCACCGCCAGCGCTTTGAGAAAGGACACCGATGCCCAGTCGCTCGCCACCTGCATCAGCAAGCCCAGCCCCAGCACGGGTAAGCCCCACCAGCACACCTGCAACGGTGTCTGGCGGAGTGCCTCGCGCTTGCGCCACAGCAGGAACAGGCTCACCAACGGTACTAGAAAGCCGTGCGAGAACTCCTCGCTCTGCGACCACCGCTCCACCAGGAAGGCAAGACTCGGCATGAAGAAAAACACGAAGAGAGCCGCTACCGCAAGAAGCTGTACGACCTGCCTGCGGTCTATGGAAGGCGCCACCCGCTGCTGCACTGTCATCTCCGCGTCCATTGCCACACCTCACTCCTTCATCTGCTCATCGGCGAATCAAAAATAAGTCTACCCTGCCTGCCAACACGAGGTCTACCGCCTCGTTTCTCCTCTACCTATATAATGCAAGAATCGTACCAATCTTGGAGGTAGACACCCTTCTGAGGCGAAAATTTTTCAACTTTTTTCCCAGAAAGCCAGCAAAAAAGCGAGGATTGTGGCTTTCTGTGCCCTGGGAAGTCACCACCACACCCTGAGCAAGCGCCACCATGTTTTTAGGCGCCAGGGGCAATAGCGCAAGCTTTGCAGGAACGCTACAAGGGCTTTGTCGTGCTCTTCCAGCTTGCTGTAAATCACCCCCAGTGCCGCCAGAGCGACGCCGATGGCGTAGCGCATCCGCCAGCCATCACGTCGCAGCAGTTCGGGAATGCGCTTGCGGATGCGCTCCTCGTGAATCCACAGGTCATCCGCTAGCATGCGCGCACTCCGATACATATTGTTCTGCCCGTGCAGGCGATACAGGGTCAGCGGCTCTGGTACATACCCTATCCGGTAGTGCTCCGCAATGCGCAGCCACAGGTCCCAGTCGCCCATGCCAAAGAGATGTTCCTCGAACAGACCGCATTGTTCCACACATTCTCTTCGGAACAGCACGGAGGAGGTAATGAAAAGGTTGCGAGTCAGCAGGTCGGGCAGCAGGTCGCCCTGCGGACGGGGATGGAAACGGATGCCCAGAGGATTGCCCTTCATGGGATTGCCTCCGGCGTCGATGACACGAAACCCCGTGTGCACCAGACCGACACGGGCGTCGCGTTCTATCACCGCCAGCTGCTTCTCCAGCTTCTCGGGCAGCCACACGTCATCGGAGTTGAGGATGGCGATATAGGGCGCGCTAGTCAGCCCGATGCCTTCGTTGAGAGTCGCGTAGGTACCGCGATTGGCAGTGTGCAGCACCACTCGCACGCGGTCGGCATAGCGCTGCAGCAGCTCTGGCGAGCCGTCCGTGCTGGCGTCATCAATGGCGACGATTTCCGTGTCCCCCAGTGTCTGTCCCAGCGCGCTCTCTATCGCCTGCGGCAGGTAGACAGCGTGGTTGTAGCTGGTCAACACCACGCTCACTAGCGGCATTGCTACCAGTCTCCAATCAGCGCAGCCAGCACCGCCTTCTGCGCGTGCAAACGGTTCTCCGCCTGGTCAAATACCACCGACTGCGCGCCGTCGATGACCTCGTCGGTAATCTCCTCGCCGCGATGGGCGGGCAGGCAATGCATTACGATGGCGCCTGGCTTCGCCTGCTGGAGCAGCTCGGCGTTCACCTGGTACGGCTGGAACACCTGCCTGCGCTGTTCCGCCTCATGCTCCTGCCCCATGCTCGCCCATACGTCGGTGTAGATGGCGTCGGCGGTACGCACCGCCTCTTTCGGGTCGCGCATGGCCAGTATGTGCGGGCCGGGCGCCGAGGCGATTTCCCGCGCTGAGGACAGGATGCGCTCGTTGGGCTCGTAGCCCTCGGGGCAGGCAATGGTGAAGTGTGTGCCCAGCTTCGCCGCGAGCAGCATCAGGCTGTGCGCCACGTTATTGCCGTCGCCCACAAACACCAGATGCTTCCCCTTCGCCTCGCCTTTGTGCTCGATGAGCGTCTGGAAGTCAGCGAGTGCCTGGCAGGGATGCTCGAGGTCGCTCAGCGCGTTGATTACGGGAACGTTCGCGTTCTCCGCCAGTTCCACTAGCGTCTGATGCGAGAACACCCGCGCCATGATAACCTGACACCATCGCTCCAGGTTGCGCGCCACATCCGCCACGCTCTCGCGCTTGCCCAGCCCGATTTCGTTGGGGGAAAGGTAAATCGCGTGTCCGCCCAGCTGCACCATCGCCGCCTCGAAGGTAAAGCGCGTGCGCAGGGAGGGCTTCTCGAAAATCATCGCCAGCAGATACGGGCGTCTCCACCGAACCACCTCTGCTCCCTTCCGATGCACCTGTTTCATCTCCGCTGCCAGCTGTAGCAGGGCGATGC
>JANWXG010000237.1 GCA_025057335.1 bacterium
CGCGCGCACATGCAGCCACCAGTCGTCAGGCTGCGCCACGCGCGTGACGAGGTAGTCGTTCGCCTCGGCGTTTTCTCCCACTAGCACTTGCCAGCCGCCAGGCGCCACGTGTACCCGAATGCGTTTACCCTCGAAATCCTCCTGTGGTCTGGCAGACGCCTCGCCCGAGACTCCTGCGGTAGGGTTCAGCCAGCCGCGCGCGGCGACCTCCTCGCGTAGCGCCTGCAGCTCAGACAGGTCGCGCACTGCTTCCAACTTCCTCAACGCCTGTTCTACCAGCAGCTCCTCCCGCCGCAAGCGGTCGCGCATCGCCTCCAGACGCGCGGCGTTTTGCTCCAGGTGGCGTGCGCGGTGGAAGAAGCGCTCGGCGTTCTCCTGTGGGCTGAGCGTGGTGTCCAGGGGGATGGTCATCGTCTCGCCAGAGGGACTGTACAGGTCGGGCAGGGTCACCTCCTGTGCGCCTTGGGGCACCTGCGTTAGGAAGGCGAGCAGGGTCTCTCCCCAGCGGCGGTATTGCTCTGCCCTGCCTTGCTCCTGTACTCCCTGCTCTAGTTGCTGCAGGGCGTTACGACGGGCGGCAAGCACGCGCTGAAGCACTCCCTGCAGGCTGCGCCGTTGCGCCTCCAGCTCGGCGCGGGGAATGGCGACCGCATAGTAGTTCTCCAGCGCCACATGGATGTTGCTGCGCGGATGCTGCTGCTCCTCAGGCAGGCAAGCCAGCGGCAGGGGATAGGCACCGACTGGCTGATGTGCCTCGTTGCGCACTAGCACAGGCTTCCAATCGCCCACCCTCGCCGCCTCGAACACCGAACGAAACGCCGTCCACAGCGTGTGCGGCTGGCTCCCGTCGCCCAGCCGTCGCGCGCGTGCTACGATTTCCCCTGCGAGAAAGCCCCCGATGCCCTCGAAGCGCGTGCGCAGCCATTCAGCAGGGTTGTCCCGCTGGTACCAGGCGAAAAACTGCTCTTCGCTCACAGTGCGCGGGTCTGGGCGTTCCTCCGCGGGGGGAGGCGTGTAAGGCTTGCCTGGCAGCACCTCACGCACGCGACTGATGCGGGAAGAGACCAGTTTCGCCGCGTAGAGGATTCGGTCGTCGGGGGCAATGAGGATGATGTTGCTGTGCCTGCCCATCAGCTCGGCGCTGAGCAGATAGGTGTGTCCCTCATGCCCGCGTATCTCCACGTCCAGCACGCGGTCGAAGCGTCTTTGCGCGATGGCAACGAGCACTCCACCCTGTAGATATTTGCGCAACGCCATGCAAAAAGGTGGCGGTTGTGGCGGGTTGGGCAGGCGATGCGAAAGCAGGTAGGTGCGCGCCCACTGAGGCGAACAGCTCATCAGCCAGTACACCTCGCCCCTGCCACGCACGTACACGGTCAGCAGGATGTCGTGCTCGCTGGGCTGCGCGATGTGCTGGATACGTCCGCCCAGCAGAGGCTGTAGCGCGTGCACAACGGCGGCTAGAGTGAGGCTATCGTAAGGAATGCTGGTCATCTTCGTGTACGGTATCTGGCGTTGGGGGACTGTTGTTCTCCTGCTTCCTCTGCCCTATCAATCATGTATTCTACCAAACAACTCCTCTACCCTTTCGTACAGCTGTTGATAGTGTAGGCGTCGCTCCGCATAGACGGCTCGCTCGTCCTCCCTCGGCAGGACAAGCCGCTCCGTCGCTGCTACCCGCTTTGCGATGGTGAAATCGGAGAACAGTCCCACTCCTACGCCCGCTATCACTGCTGCACCGACGGCGGTGCTGGACTCAGCATGCAGAGGGATTTCTACAGGGCAGCCGTACATGTCTGCCAGTATCTGCATCCAGAGGAGGTTGCGCGTGCCGCCGCCCACAACACGTACACTCTGCCCGACCGCTCCCTGTTCGCGCAACAGCTGCAGGATAATCCCCAGTGCCAGAGCGACCCCCTCCAGTACGGCACGCGCCATGTGCGCCCGCGTGTGGTGCGCTTGCAAGCCAAAGAAGACGCCCTTCGCCTGGGGGTTCCAGATAGGGGCGCGCTCGCCACTCAGGTAGGGAAGAAACAGCAGCCCCTCGCTGCCTGCAGGAACCCTCTGGGCTTCAGCAGCAAGACGCTCCCAGCTGACCCCCTTGCCGAATAGGTTGCGGAACCAGCTCCATGCGCTGCCTGCCGACTGCACTGTGCCATACTGTACCCACCGATGTGGTTGCGCAGGAAGCAGCGTGGTGAGACGCATTGCTGGGTCAGGCTGGTATGCGGCGCGCAGGCAGGCAGTCCACGCCGTGCTGCCCAGACAGGTGTAGCAATCTCCTACTTCCACAACCCCCGCTCCCACAGTGGCAGAGGCTCCGTCGCCTGCCCCTAGCACCACAGGTAACCCTTCGGGCAAGTCCGTCGCCCGTGCTGCCTCACGCGACACACGGCCTACCACGCTGGTGGACGGGACTACCTCGGGTAGCAGATGCATAGGAATGCCGCTTGCCTCCACTACCTCTTCGCTCCACTGCAGGCAACTGGCATCGTAAATGCCCGTCAGCGAAGCGTCGGAGGGGTCAGTCACGCCCCACCTACCCGTCATGCGTCCCACACAGTAGTCTTTGCTCTGCAGCATCCAGCGGGCGCGCTCCACCGTTTGGGGATCGCGCTGCTGCAGCAGCATGAGCTTGGGCAGGGAGGTGAAGGGGGCGATGCGGTTGCCTGTGAGGCGGTAGTAGCGCTCCTCTCCGAGGCGCTGGCGTAGCTGCTCACACTGGCTCTGGGCGCGGATGTCGGCGTGCAGCAGGGCAGGGCGAACTGGCTCGCCCTGCGCGTCGACGAGAACGACTCCGTTCATGTGCCCGCTGAAGCCGATGGCGACTAGCTGGTCTCGGCGACGCAGGTCTCGTGTCAGCAAGGTGCGCGTACAGCGCACCACCGCTCGCCACCAGTCGGCGGGGTTCTGTTCGGCAGCAAGGGGCTCCGGGCTGGTGGTACGGTAGGGGGCGAAGGCGACGTCGATGACCTGTCCCTCTCCGTCCAACAGCACCGCCTTGTTGCCTGAAGTGCCCAGGTCATGTGCCAGAATCAGCGGCTTCATCCCATTTGTGCGCGCAGGTACTGGGCACACTTGGGCAGCTCCTCGCGCGGGTCGCCTGGGATGCCGCACTCTAGCGCCATGTAGCCTGTGTAGCCTATCTCCCTCAACGCGGCGAAACCCGACCGGAAGTCGGTATGGCCGTAGCCGGGCAGCAAGCGGTTGCTATCGGCGAGATGCACATGCGCCAAATACTCCTTGGCTCCCCGAATGGCGGCAGGAATGTCGCGCTCCTCGATGTTCATGTGGAAGAAGTCCGCCATCAGCTTCAGGTTGGGGTTGCCCACCCGATGGCAGATGTTCACTGCCTGTTCTAGACGATTCATGTAGTGCGTCTCGTAGCGGTTCAAAGGCTCCAACAGGATGTAGCTGCCCGCTTTTTCCGCCACTTTGCTCAATGGCTCCAGTAGCCGGCACAACAGCTCCGTCTCCAGCTCCAGCGCAGTGGCATAAGGGTTCAGGTCGGGAATGCGGGGTGAACCGAAGATGGGCACCACAATCACTCCCACTGCGCCGATTTCGCCTGCTGCATAGAGCAGGGTCTCGATGTCGTGTATCGCTATTTCGCGCTCATGGCGATTGGCATCCAACAGGGCGCCGCGATAGCCCGCGCAGATGGTACTGGGCTTTACTGGGTGGTTCTCCGTGAAGCGGCGCACCTCGGCGACCCGCTCCTTACGCATACCGCTCGAATCGGTATCGATGAACTGCGCCCCCCAGAACTCGATGCCCTCGTAGCCGTACTCCGCGAGGTAGTCCAGCTTCTCCTGCAAGGCGCCGCTGGGAGCCATACCCTCCTGACATGCCAGCTTCATCTTCTGCCTCCCCCTGCAGATTTCTTCTGACCTCCGGATTCGCTGTCACTCTGACAAAGCTCCTCCCCCATCGCGGGCAGCTCCTCCGGCGAACTTTTCCTAAAGCACCTGG
>JANWXG010000238.1 GCA_025057335.1 bacterium
CGCTGTCGGTGTGCGTACCAAGCCAATCTGGGTCAACGTGTTCGTCAGGGTATTCAGGTATGCGCCCAGACCGATTGCTACCGAACGGTTGTAGCGATGGTTCTTCGTCCAGGTAATCCAGTTGTTGAACCAGGTGCGGTGCGTGGAGTTGGCGTGATTGTAGTAGCACATGGGGATGGCGATATCGAGGATGCCCTCTTCCGTCCACGCCCGCCAGTCCTGAAACACCGAGCTGTAGGCAGAAGTGGAGTACCACGCCGACTCGGTAGTGGGCCCGTTGCCCCAGGTGATGGTGGCAGCGGTCACCTTGCACCAGGGTTTCAGCGCTACTGCTGTGGCGTAGACCCGGCGCACGAGCTGAGTCACCTGGTCGCGACGCCATTGCGCCCACGTGCCGTCGTTGTAGGCAGGTTGACCACTGCGTCCGAAAAGAGCGTTGAATCGGCTGACGCTGACGGGGTTGTAGCCCCAGCGGTTGCCCGCGAAGCGAATGTAGTCGAAGTGGATGCCATCCACGTCGTAATGGCGCAGCACATCCAGCGCTACCCGAAAGGTGTAGTCGGCGGCGTCGGGATGACCGGGGTCAAAGCTGTGATTACTGCCGTCGTAGCTGGCGCCGCTGTCGTTGAGGCTCAGCCACTGCGGAAAGCGGTTGTAAGGGTGCAGGGGGTCGGCAGGCGGGGTCTGAGACGCCCAAATCGGCAGCATCACCAGCCAGGCGTGCACCTCAATGCGCGGCGTCTGCTCGCGCGCCCGCTGAATCAAGTAGGCGAGCGGGTCAAAGCCCAGGGCGACGTCGCTGGCGCGCGGCTCATAATGCGAGAGGTAGTAGGCGTCGCCGCGCTTGCGTACCTGCACGAACAGCGCGTTCGCCTTCGCGGTACGCGCCGCCTGCAACAGGGCGTCGATCTCAGCGGGAGTGCTTAAGCCCGCATGCCACGCATCTACCCAGAAGGCGCGTATCTCGGGGGAGGCGCGTCCTGTCGGCAGCATGAGCAGTACTCCCAACAAGAGCAAAGACCAGGCAGATATCCTCATCTCTAGGCTCCTTCGCGTAGAACACCAGAATTTCAGACGGGACGGTGATGCTATCAGGTTCCTCTCGCCCCCTTCACACTGCGGTTGCGCTCTCTGGCGACTTCCTCAGCCAACGCTGATAGATGGCTTCAATGAGACGGACATCTTCTGCGGCGTCCTCGCCCGAGGAGCGGAACGGCTCGCCCGTGCGCACGCACTGGATGAAGTGTTGCGCCTCGCGCTGGAACGACCAGGACCATCCGTCCTGCGGGAAGAGGCGCCGATACTCTGCCCCCTCTCCCGCGCGGTACTCTTCCACCTCGGCACAGGCGTTGCGCAGCAGCAGGGAGGGCGAAGTGGCTTTCACCCAGCCGCGCTGGAAATACGCCTGCGTGTCCTCGTCCCACTGGTGCGCCGAGAGGGCGCCCGTCTCCAGCGTCACGCGCACGCCCCCTAGCCGCAGCACCGCCACCCCCGTGAAACCATCTTCGTCTAAGTCCACCGAGATAACCTGCCAGTCCGCCCCCGCGCCCAGCAGCCAGCGGGCGAGGTTCACGTTGTGGCAGAACACCTGCAGGTAGCCGACGTAGCTCTGGCGATAGCGTTCGGGCAACCAGTCGGGCGCCTCCTCCGTGACCGGGGGGTAGGGCTCGTCTGTCTGGATGACCGTGCCCGAGTTGCCCCCCGTCCAGTTGCCCGTGAAACAACGAGCGCGCAGGTAGAAGAGCCTGCCCAGCTCCCCCGATTGGCGGTAGCCGTCGATGAGGTTCTTTGCCAGTTCGATACCTGCGTCGTAGCGCTTCATGTAGGCGACCATGAGCCTGCCGCCTCCCTCACGCTCCGCCTGCAGCAGGCGTTCGGCACGCGCTACCGTCAGCGCCATCGGCTTTTCCATAAACACTGGCTTGCCCGCTCGTAACGCATCTTCGGCAACCTGCGCCTGATGCACAAAATGCGCCGACACCGCTACTGCGTCGATATCGGGGTCTAACAGGAGTTCGTGGTGCGTGCGGTATACACGCGGGATGCCGAACCGCTCCGCCACCCGCTGCGCCAGCTGCGGACGTATCTCCGCCAGTGCCACGACCTCGCAATCGGGCAGGGTGGTGAAGTTGGGCAGGTGCACCGCCTGCGCTACAAACCCTGCTCCGACGTAGCCGAGGCGAACCTTTTGCATCTGATTCCTCCTGACGCCTTCTTAAGATTATGCGACTCTGATTGCTTCTCCTAGCAGCCCGCCATTTCGTAGATTAACGGGGCACTAGTGCTTTGTTAAGTTATGACTTCGGGATTTCGCAACGTACTTCCCCCGATTAAAATCGGGGGCTATGGTGGGACAAAATCCGCCTTCGCGGATTGGAAACCTGCGCAGGCAGGTTTGGTTCCATCATAGCCCACCATTTCAATGGTGGGCTAGCAGGGAGATAATCCCGAATTCACCACTGAATAGAGTAATAGGTGCTTTGTTCAGTGTTTTCGCGATTTTGTGCATCCGTCCCCCGATTAAAATCGGGGGCTATGGTGGGACAAAATCCGCCTTCGCGGATTGGAAACCTGCGTCAGGCAGGCTTGTTTCCGTCATAGCCCATCATTTCCATGGTGGGCTAGCAGGGAGATAATCCCGAATTCACCACTGAACAGAGTACTAGTGCTCTGTTCAGTGGTGTTTTCGCGATTTCGTGCATCCGTCCCCCGATTAAAATCGGGGGCTATGGTTTAGGGTGAAATCCGTGAAACCTGCGTCAGGCAGGTTTTTTCCCTGCTTATACCCCGCCGTTTCAATGGTGGGTTACCAGAGAAGCCATCGCAAGTTCGTCGCTTCACGGAGCACTAGCGTCGTATCTGCTGGAGTAGCCAGTCGCCTATCGTTTGGAGCACCTGGGGCGCAAAGGTCTCCTCGATACGAGCGTACTCGGTCGGCGAGCCGGTCTGGCAGTGCTGGAACAGGTGATTCAGTCCAGGGAACACCTTTACCGCTACCTGTTTGTTGCCTCCTGCTCGAAGCGACTCGTACACCGCGGGCGCGTTTTCTTTCGGCGGCACCTGCAAATCCTTTTCTCCGTAGAGCGCCAGCACGGGGCAGCGCACTTTGTGCAGGGTGAAGCGTGGGGCGTATGTGAGGAAGAAGCGAAACCAGGGTGTGGTCAACTGCTGGAGCTGTGCCGACGTCGCCGACTGCTGCAGCTCCTTTCGCTCCCTGCTCGCTGAGACCTTCCGCAGAGGCGGCGACTGCCTGCTGCAGCTCGCCGTGCGCCGTCTCGTTGTCCTTGTACTGCTTCACAATCTGAAAGAGACGGCGCGTTAACTGCAGACCGCGCCAAATGTTCTGTGCGGATTCTCCCATAGTCTTTGCAATCAGCGCCAGTTGAGACAGTGCTATCTGCTCACCGCGTCGCCCCTGCGCAGCCAGCAGTACCAGGAACGCTACGTCCGATGAACGTGCGGCAACCATCGGCGCGATAATCCCGCCTTCACTGTGCCCAATCAGACCGATATGGCGGTGGTCTATCTCCTTGCGCGTTTTCAGAAACTCCTTCGCCGCTAGCACGTCCCCCGCGAGGTCTGCGGATGTGGATTCGCTCAGATTGCCTGTGGAGCCGCCCACTCCCTGGTCATCGGTGCGCAGGACGGCGATGCCACGACGGGTCAAAGCATCCGCGAGGACGAGAAAGGGGCGATGTCCCGCTACGGTTTCGTTTTCCCAACCCGCGAAGGCGGATTGTACCCCAAACCATAGCCCCTGACTTCAGTCGGGGGTATGCTGCGTAATGTAATTCCCATCTGATTGCCGCTGAGGGAAGGTGCCGTCTACCCCCCAAGTCGCCCTTCTGCACGGTGTCCGCCTCTGCTAAGTGAGCCATAAGACGAGCTATCGAGTTCCATACCCTCGTCCTCC
>JANWXG010000239.1 GCA_025057335.1 bacterium
AGTCCATCCGTAGAGCCCTCAGCACTTGTTTCGGCTAAGCAAGCCATGTGATGAGTTAGAGTGTTCGGTGAGCCCCATTTTTCTGAACACTGTTGGGAGGCACTACCGTACATCATGGCATCCTAGGTAACCCTCCCTCCCGATGGGGGCATGGTAGGGAAACCGCTCCGAAATGCCCTATATCGATTTCTACACTCGTCGCCCAGGGCGCTATAGCTTGGCGCTCCTCAATGCCATTAGGGGAGCGTATCCGGGCGAGCGCAGCGCTCCCACTTGCCCGGCATCGGCGGATGAGGCTGATGGGGTTCTGTCTGATACCAGAACGCCACGCTGGAGTAGTCGTTGTTTTGCAAATTCGCGTGTCCGTGCTCGATGGTTACTCGTAGAGACTTCGTGAAGATGACGGGGTCTTGAATGTGGAAGCGATAGCTGGTGCATTTGCGTCGCCCCGGGTAGCGCGGGTCGTGTTCCCAGATAGAGGCTCCCGCGTAGGGATACGCTCGGTCGTGCATTCCCCAGGCATGGCAGAAGTAGTCTTCTGAGCCTGTGCCGTGCAGGGAGGGCAGCTCTTCCCCATCGATGAAGAACATGTCGTCGCCCTCTCCCCACCAGGTCAAGCCGTCCACGTTGGGGTCGATGTTGTGCACTGATAACACACAGCCGACGTAATGCCCTGCTCCCTCCGCCTCCAGGATGACGTAGTTTTCCTTGCCGTCTCGGTTCGGCTCGTGGAATAGCGTGCCGATATCGATGCCTTGTCTGCCTAGCTCCCCCTTGATGCCTCGTGTCGGGGTCTCCTGGCGGTATTGCGCATGGAAACGCAGGACATCCTCAGGCAGGACGTCGTACTCCTCGTAGTCGATGTAGAAGTAGAAGGCGCGGATGGGTTCATCACACTCGTTCACTATCTGGATGACCGCCCGCTCGCTGAAAGGCATCTGCCAGTAGCTGTTCATCGCCATATTCCCGCCACGCTTACCTTCCATCTCGGCGGGAGCGACCGTTGCCAGAGGAGCGGAGGCAAACGATTGCGCGATGCCATGCCCCAGACCAAAGAAGTCGCCCAAGGGCACATATACGCTCGGGTCGGTCTCGTTGTCCCAGTACATTTTGAGCAAGGTCTTGCGCAAGTAGTCGCGGTCCTTACACGAGACAGTGAACCAGAGATGCGTGATACAACCTGCTCCTGCGATATCTGCTAGGGTGGCGGTTTCTCCAACGGGGATGTGCCAGGCGTCCGCGTTGCCGCCCGTCTTGTCATAACTGGACACACGCCGCGTGCGCGCATGGCGGCGCAACGTGAGCGCTTTCAACGTGGAAAGGGTTAGTGCGTTCATGTCAGCCTCTCCTTAAACGAGGTGGTTTTTCTCTCCTGTGGTATTCTGGAGGGGTAGAGAGGTTCCTGCCAATGGGAGAGGATTCTGTCTAGCTGCCCACGAAGCATAGAGGCACTATGTTGCTCGCTATCGATTTGCGCTGTGAATACCTGACGCGCCCGCTGGGGATAGACGTGGCGCAGCCCCGACTGAGCTGGACGCTCTGGTCGCGCGAGCGAGGGCAGCGGCAGACCGCTTACCGCATCCTTGTCGCGAGTGCCCCTGACCTGTTGGAGCGCGACGTAGCAGACCTGTGGAATAGCGGTAAGGTTGTCTCCGACCGTACCTGCCACGTCCTCTACGAGGGTAAGCCGCTACGCTCTCTGCAGCAGTGCTACTGGAAGGTGCGCGTGTGGGATGCTGCGGGGGAGCCGTCCGGGTGGAGCGCGGTCAGCTGGTGGGAGATGGGAATCCTGCATCCTGAGGAGTGGCAGGCGCAGTGGATTAGCGCGCCCGTCGCCGAACCCGCCCCATTATTCCGCAAGGAGTTCTCCGTCCCTCCGGGGTTGCAACGCGCCCGCGCGCTGATATGCGGATTGGGATATTACGAGCTATACCTCAACGGCGAGCGCGTCGGCGAACAGGTGTTAGACCCTGCTCAGACCGATTACGAAAAGCGGGCGTTCTACGTAGTGCATGACGTTACGCACCTCCTGCGCGAGGGGCAAAACTGTATGGGCGTGATGCTCGGTAACGGCTGGTTTCACCAGTCGGTAGTATGGGGCGGGATGTCGTACGGGGAGCCTGTGCTGCTCCTGCAACTGATGTTGGAGTACGCCGACGGCAGCAGGGAGTGGATTTGCACCGACGAGACCTGGAAGACGACCCCTAGTGCTGTGCTCAAGAACAACGTGTATGCGGGCGAGGAGTATGACGCCCGTCGGGAGATTCCCGGCTGGAGCGAGGCAGGGCTGGACGATTCGGGGTGGTCTCCTGTTCGTGTAGTGCCTAGTCCGACGCAACGGCTGCAGAGCCAGCTCATACCGCCCATCCGTCGTATGCGCACTCTGCCTACCGTTGCCCTGACACAACCGCAGCCGGGCGTGTGGATTTATGACTTCGGGCAAAACTTCGCTGGCTGGGCGCGGCTGAGAGTGCAGGCGCCTGCAGGTACGACCATCACGCTACGCTTCGCAGAAGCGCTACACTCCGACGGCACGCTGAACCCCGAGAGCACCGGAGTTTTCGCCACTTACGTCGTGCAAACCGACCGCTACACCTGCAAGGGGGAGGGAGTGGAGGTCTGGGAGCCGAGGTTCACATACCACGGCTTCCGCTACGTGGAGATGACGGGGTATCCAGATACCCCTACGCCCGATATGCTGGAGGGAGTGGTCGTGCATACCGCTGTGCAACCAGCGGGCACGTTCGAGTGCTCCGATGAAATGCTCAACCGTATCCACCGCACCGCTCTCTGGACAGAGGTCAGCAACTTGCACAGCGTCCCCACCGACTGTCCGCACCGGGAGCGCTGCGGCTGGCTGGGCGATGCGCACGTGAGCGCTGAGATGACCATCTACAACTTCGAGATGGCGAACTTCTGGGCGAAGTACCTGCAAGACATTGAGACGTCGCTAACCGAAAGGGGCTTGCCCACCTTCGTTGCGCCTGGCAAGCGCAAAATCGGTGAGGCGTCGCCAGACTGGGGAACCGCTATCGTGCAGATTCCCTGGTATCTTTACTTGTATTACGGCGATACCCACGTGCTGGAGCGGCACTACCCGACCATGAAACGGTGGGTGGAGCATCTGGAGAGCATTTCGGAGGGGTATATCGTCTCGGCGGGTTTGGGCGACTGGTGCGCGCCTGGCTCTGTGTCCGGCAATACACCTATCCCCATCACTTCCACTGCCGTATTCTACTTGGACGCCACGCTGATGGCGAAGATAGCGCACGTGCTGGGCAGGGAAGAAGACCATCAGCGGTTCAGTGACCTCGCACAACAGGTTCGGCTGGCATTCACAGAGCGTTTTTACGATAAGCAAAACCACACCTTCGGCAGCCAGGCAGCAGACGCAATCGCGCTGGCTTGGGGACTTGCGCCCGAAGGGGAAGAGCAGGCGATTGCCGATAGCCTTGCACGCGACGTGATGGAGAACCATCGGGGGCATCACTCGACAGGCATCCTCGGCAGCAGATACCTGTACTGGGCGCTGAGCGAGTACGGGCACGGCGACGTCGCCATGACCATCTTACACCAGCAGGACTATCCGAGTATCGGCAACCTCTTCATGCTGGGAGCCACTACCTTCTGGGAGTACTGGGGCGAGTCGCATATTGACGAGCAGGAGGGACCTCGCTCGTACAATCACCCCATGCAGGGCGGCTTCGATGCGTGGTTCTTCTATGGCATCGCGGGTATCCGCCCGTCCGAAGAGGGAGCTGGCTTCAAACGCATCATCCTCCAGCCGCACATCGTGCCAGGA
>JANWXG010000023.1 GCA_025057335.1 bacterium
AGCCGCGCCAGTCCATTGGAAAGCCGCCCGTGTCCAGGATAACGGTTTCGTGTCCCGGGGAGAGCCAGAGGCGGAGAGAGTGTTTACCGTGCGTGGCGTGTTCCGCGGTGAGGGTGCGCGCAGCGGTACCGCCTACCATGGGCAACATCGTGCGGCGTTCAAAGGAGAAAAGTAAACGCTCCGAAGGCGAAGGGGGGGACTCCACGCGCAGGATATGGCACGATGCCATCAGCGCCAGAGCTACCGTTGCCGCTCCTGTTGCTCCATACCGCCAGCGTCTTCCCATGAGTGTCTTCGGGGAGTGCCTCGCTACACCTGTTCGGGGTCAATGCCCAGTTCGCGCAGGCGGG
Organism: bacterium; assembly: GCA_025057335.1. Classification (GTDB taxonomy): domain Bacteria; phylum Armatimonadota; class HRBIN16; order HRBIN16; family HRBIN16; genus HRBIN16. The sequence continues at coordinate 351 of JANWXG010000023.1, forward strand.
CGGCAAGGCGTTCGGCACGCTGGCGTTCGGCTTCGGCACGCTGACGTGCGGTTTCCGCCTCGCGCTGGGCGCGCTCCGCCAGCTGCGCCAGCTCCATGAACGAGAGCATCTTCCTGCCGCTGGGCAGCTGCAGCCCCAGCTCCGTCTCTGCTCCCTTGCCGAAGCGCACCTGCAAACGCGGGCTCACCCAACCCTCCATCTGCTCAATGGGCACGAAGTGTGCACCCTCGCGTCGCCAGCCGTCCCACTCGCCGCTTTCGGGGTAGTAAATGTAGTACTCCTCCACCCCGTAGCGCTCATAGAAGCGCATCTTCTCCTCCATCGTGGAGAAGCGGTTGCTCGGCGACCAGACCTCAAACACCACCTGCGGCGGGATGTTGCCTTCTTCCCACTGCCTGTACGACCCGCGATGCCCCTTGGGGCGACCAAACACCACCATCACGTCGGGGGCTTGACGAATATCTGGTCTCCCCTCAACAGGATACCAGAGCAAGTCGCCCGCCACGAACACGTTCGGATTGTCGGCAAACAGCAGCTCCAGGTTGCCTTTGAGTGTGACAATGCACTCATACTGTACTGTGTTTTCCGCCATCGGCTGCCCGTCTGTGTCGGGATAGTAGACGCGCCCTTGTGCTGTCTGGGACACTGCCATGCCATGCACCCCCTTTCACTGTGGTCGCGGCGCGTTGAGTGCCTCCTGCAGCATCCGTGCCGTCTCCACATGCCAGATGGGCTGGATTTCGAACTCCGTGACGTTAAGCGGGCTCTCCACCTCTACGCGCGCGACATAGCGGTCTCCGACGGCGATGACCAGCGTGCGCCCTACGTTCCTAGCGGAGAACTTCCATAGCCTGCGCCGTCCTTCATCGGTTAGGTACACCTTCACGATGCCGTAGTCGCCCGTGAGAGGCGGCGGAGCGGGCGCGGTACGCAGCTCCGCGCGCGGTTCAAACTGCGCCTCAGTCAAGACAATCGGCGCGCGCTCTAGCAGCTGGTCCACCATAATCGCGCGCGCTCCAGGGCGGATGGCAGGCTCCTCACCCGCTGCAAAGGAACGCGCCTGTACATCTTGTTTGCGATACACATACACTGTCTTGTTCGCGACGATGGCGGTCAGGTCGTCGGGCAGCACAAGAAACATCACACGCGACCGCTGCAGAGGCGCTTCCTCGATGCGCTGCAGCTGCCATCGCGTGAAGAGATGACTGCCGATGAACCACAGCGCTATCAGCAGAATCACCGGTATCACAAAACGCAGCGACGGTAAAGCGCGAAACATCTCCTATCCCTTCTCTCCTCTGTTGTCAGTACACGAACTCCCGAATGTCGTACGTCGCACGTTGCACCCCGGGGGGCAGATTCAGCGCTGCTTCCATCTCGCGCCGCTGGGCGAGCATCTGTTCGGGCGACAGAGGCTGAATCCCTGCCTCCCGCGCCAGCTGAGTGTACTCCCCCGCGAACGGCTCCACCAGCTCCGAGAAGTACAGGATGTCCCCTGCGCTCCAAGGCAGACGGCGGAGCAGAGCCACTGTCTCCTCTACGTGCGCCCGCGCGTAACGGTCACCTCCTGCCCCCAGCAGGAGGATGATACCCACGGCGATGCCTGCTTCTTTGAGCGTCTGCACCGTTTGCACCACCTCATCTCCCGTCTGTGGCTTGCGCAAGAAGCGCAGGAGGTCTTCACAACCTGTCTCCACTCCGATATACACCCGGCGCACGCCCAGCTGTCGCAGCTCGCGCCACTCCGCGACGCTCTTGCGATAGCCTGTGAAGGCGTCTACGAAGGAGTAGATGCCCTGAAAGCGCACGGGATGCTCCTCGCGCCATCGCGGTAACTCTTCTGGCTCCAAGTCTTCTGGTTCGATGGCGAACGTCGCGCGCACTACCTCCAGCAGAGGTACCAGCATCCGCTGTGGCGCCACCAGCGCGTTGGCGTCGGCGAGGAAGATTCGGTTGCGCAGGCGCAGCGTCTCCCCGAAGTATTCCTGCACCCGCGCGATGTGCTCGCGCAGCTGCTGGGGCGTCTTGACCGCAAAGCGACGGTCGCGGTAGAAGTCGCAAAAAGTGCAGCGGTTCCAGTGACAGCCCTCCGTGACCTGCAGCACCAGAGCGAGATACTGATCGGGCGGCAGGATGCTCACGGGCTTATACACTTGCAGGAAGCGCTCTGCGTCGCGATGATGCGCCGCCACGTCCCACGCACACGCCCGCTGGAGCGCCTCTTTGCAGGCGGGATCGCTCTCTGCAGGGAAGAGCTCCAGCGCCTGCGTTGCCATCTGATGCGCCCAGCGCAGGATGCTGTCCGCCTCCTCTCCTGTCAGCCGATGTAGGCGTCGCATGCCGTCGGGCGTGAACCACTTACATACCATCCTCCCATCCAGCCCGCGCTTGTAGTTCACCCCCTCGATGAACGCTATCCAGAGCCTTCCGACAGGGTCGAAGGTATACACCTCGCGCGTGTCCAGCATGAGCGAGAGGGCGTGCCGTTTGAGGCCCACCCATACACGCTCCGCCAGTGGGGGAGCAGGGTACTCAGCATGATGCAACAGGTTTGGAGAGAGCAGCTGTGTGGACATCTTTACTTCAGCCTCACCGGGACGCCCCGTTCGTGCAGATACCGTTTGAGTTCGCCGATAGTGTAATGTCCGTCGTGTACGATGCTGGCGACGAGCGCAGCATCTGCCATGCCCTCGGTCAGGGCGTCGTAGAGATGTTCAGGCTTGCCCGCGCCGCCTGAGGCGATGACGGGGATGCTCACCGCCTGCGCCACTGCCCGCGTCAACTCGATATCGTAACCGATTTGCGTGCCGTCACGGTCCATGCTGGTCAGCAGGATTTCGCCCGCGCCCAGCTCCTCCACCTGTTGCGCCCACTCGATGGCGTCTAGCCCTGTTGGTCTACGCCCGCCGTGCGTGTACACTTCCCAGCGAGGCGTGCCATCCGCCTTCGTGCCCACGCGCCTCGGATCGATAGCCACCACCACACACTGGCTGCCGAACCGCTCCGACGCCTCGCGAATCAGCTCAGGGTTCTGCACGGCAGCCGTGTTGATGCTCACCTTGTCCGCCCCCGCCTTCAGGATGCGTCGGAAGTCTTCCACTGTGCGGATGCCGCCGCCCACTGTGAAGGGGATGAACACCTGCTCCGCCACGCGCGCCGCCATCTCCACCACGATGTCGCGCTGTTCGTGGCTGGCAGTGATGTCCAGAAACACTAGCTCATCCGCTCCCTGCGCGTCATACAGCGCGCCCAGCTCCACCGGGTCGCCCGCGTCGCGCAGGTTGACAAAATTCACACCTTTGACTACCCTGCCGTCTTTCACGTCCAGGCAGGGAATGATGCGCTTGACCAGCATCTAGACACCTCGCCCCCTTCCCGCCGCCATGCTGAGGAAGTAAACGGGAATTGTCCCTGCATCCGAGAGGAGTCTGCTTGCCCCTGATATTGTACCGCTTTTGGGCAGGTTTGTGTGCTGTGGCAAAGGCGCCCCTGTCAGAGTCAAGAACCGAAGAAGACCCCACCGTTACACGAGGTCACGACAGGTTTTGCTCGGTCTGGAGGGACGCGCTCCGTCGCGTCCGCACACAGATTGCCCCTGGAGGGACGCGCTCTGTCGCGTCCGTCATCATGGTCACGACGGAGCGTAACCCTCCAAAAACTGTTCGCCCACCTGGAGGGACGCGCTCCGTCGCGTCCATACTGGAATTCACGGAGGGCAGACACGAGGGGGGAACCGGCTCGGCAGGAGCTTCGCTCTCCAACCCGTTTAGTCATTCTGAAGTCTATGTTGTTTGTCAAGGAGAAGCACTCCCGTGCTTCACGACGAGCTAAACAGTTTGTCGGGCACCATGTTGGTAGTAGCGCACGTGAGTGCGCCTCCTGTCATTCTGAGCGTTAGCGAAGAATCTCGGAGATGCTTCGCCCTCGGCTCAGCATGACAATACTGGAGGGACGCGCTCTGTCACGGCCACACACAGATTGCCTCTGGAGGGACGCGCCTCGTCGCGTCCACTGCAAAGGGTCACGACGGAGCGTGACCCTCCAAAAACTGTTCGCCCAAGATAGAGGGACGCGCCTCGTCGCGTCCGCACATGGTTGCCCTTGGAGGGACGCGCTCCGTCGCGTCCACCGGGGCACGATAGACGTCGCTCCCGCACAAGCGTTTGCCTGCTCCTCCCGATTCATGTTAAAATGAAGAAGGAAATCTCGTTTGCACTTTGCGGCGCTGTCTGTCGCGGTCGCAGAAGTTCTCCCTTTCGCTCAAAGAACTGTTGTAGGAGAGATAGATGCCCATTGCGGTTGGTGTCTCCTTCAGGCGGGTAGCACGTTCCTACTGGTTCGACCCCGCGGGTTATACGCTGAAGGAGTGGGACAAGGTGGTAGTGGAAACCGCGCGCGGTCAGGAGCTGGGCACAGTGCGCATTCCGCCGCGCGAGGTAGCCGAGGAGGAGCTGCAGGCTCCCCTGAAGCCCATCTTGCGTCCCGCCACTCCGGAAGACCTGCAGCAATACAAGCAGAACCTGTATCTGGCAAAGGAAGCCATCGGCATCTGCAAAGGCAAGATTCTCAAGCACGGCTTGCCGATGAAACTGGTGCACTCTGAGTACACCTTCGACCGCTCACAGCTCACGTTTTACTTCGTGGCGGAGGGGCGTGTGGACTTTCGGGAGCTGGTGCGCGACCTCGCTGCCACCTTCCGCACGCGCATCCTGCTGCTGCAAATCGGCCCGCGCGACCAGGCAAAGATGACGGGCGGAATCGGTCCGTGTGGGCTGACACTTTGCTGCAGCACCTTCCTGAAAGAGTTCATGCCCATCTCCATGAAGATGGCGAAAGACCAGAGCCTGTTCCTGAACCCGGTGAAGTTTTCTGGCGTGTGCGGCAAGCTGATGTGCTGCCTGCGTTACGAACACGATATGTACAAGGAGTCGCGTGCCCGCCTGCCGCGCATTGGAGAGATGGTGACCACTCCGCGCGGCGAGGGGCGCGTCAACGACCTCAACATCTTGAAAGAAGAGGTGGTGGTCGAGTTTCCAGACGGCACGATGGCGACCTATCCCGCCACCGAGCTGCAGTGGGAGCAACCGCCTGCCTGCGCGTGCGCCGCAGGCGAGGAGGAAGCGGTAGAAGAAGTTCTCGTGGACGAGGAGGTGCCAGATACTGATGCCTATCTATGAGTTTCGCTGCAAGGGATGCGGTCAGAAATTCGAGCAACGGTTCTCCAGCACGGAGGTGTCGGGCGTCACCTGTCCACAGTGTGGTTCGGCGGAGGTGTCGCGCCTTCTCTCGCTCTTCTTCGTGCCTAAGGTGAGCCAGGATATGGGCGTCGTGGGCTGCGACCGATGTGCGGGTAATCCGCCCTCCTTCCGGGAGCCAGGCGGTTGCTCGCTCTGTGAGACATGAGCCATGCGCAGAGAGCATCGAGAGCGGTGGATCTTGCTCTATACCGCCGCCGACGTGATGGAAGGCAATCTCGTGCTGAACCTGCTGCGGAACGCAGGGATACGTGCTGTGCCGCGTCCTCAGGGGCATGTGTACGCGTACTGGAACAGTCCGATGGATATCCTCGTGCCCTACGAGCAGCTTGTAGAGGCACAGCAGGTGCTGAGCACAGCAAAGGAGGCAGGCGAACTGGCAGGGGGAGATAACGGGCACAATGAGCAGTGAGAAAGCATACTACATCACCACGCCGATTTACTACGTGAACAGCTCGCCGCACATCGGCAGCACACTGACCACGCTGGCGGCGGACATGCTGGCGCGATACCAGAAGATGCAGGGGCGCCGCGTGTGGTTCCTGACGGGAACTGATGAAAACGCCATCAAGGTGCACCGCGCTGCCCAGGAACGGGGAATGCCCACGCAGCAGTTCGTGGACGAGCTCGCCGCCGAGTTCCAGCAGGCGTGGAAGACCATGCACATCGAATACGATGACTTCATCCGCACCACCGAGCCGCGCCACGTGCGCGTGGTGCAGGAGTTCTTCCGCCGCATGCAGGAGAGGGGCGACATCTACAAAGGCGTGTACGAAGGCTGGTACTGCGTCTCGGACGAGACCTTCTTCGCGCCCTCCGATGTGGGCGAGGACCGTCTCTGCCCCAACGCCGAGTGCCGACGCCCCTTGCAATGGGTGCAGGAAGAGGACTACTTCTTCCGCCTCTCTGCCTACGGCGACCGCCTGCTGCAATACATCGAAGAGCATCCCGACTGGCTGGAGCCCGAGTTCCGCAAGAACGAGGTGGTCGCCTTCATCAAACAGGGGCTGCGTGACCAGAGCGTGACGCGCGCCAACCCAGGCTGGGGCATCCCCGTGCCAGGCGAGCCCGATAAGGTCATCTACGTGTGGTTCGACGCGCTCATCAACTACGTCTCCGCCACTGGCTGGCCTGACGACATAGAGCGCTACCAGCAGCTCTGGCCCGCAGTGCACCTGATGGGCAAGGAGATTTTCGTGCGCTTCCATGCGACGCTGTGGCCTGCGATGCTGATGTCTCTCGGCTTGCCCGTGCCTGAACGCCTCTTTGGGCACGGCTGGTGGACTATCGGCGGCGAGAAGGGGAGCAAGTCCAAAGGCAACTTGCCCCATCCTGTGCAGCTGGCGAGGGACATCGCCGCGTGGTCGGGCGCGGAGTTCGAACTGGCGGTGGACGCTGAGCGCTATCTGCTCATCCGCGAGATGCAGTTCGGGCTGGACAGCGAGTTCTCCGAAGAGTCGTTCCGCAAGCGCTACAACAGCGACCTCGCCAACGACTTGGGCAACCTACTCAACCGCACGCTGAACATGGTGTGGCGCTACGCCGAGGGGCGTGTGCCCAAACCTTTGGAGCGCAACGCGGAGCTGGCGACGCTGGCGGAGGATATCGACCGGGGCATCGCGGAGGAAGTGTACCGCTTCCGCCTCAACGGCGTGCTGGAGCAGGTCTGGCGTATGGTGTCGCGCCTGAACAAGTATCTGGACGAGCAGGCGCCCTGGAGCCTCTACCGCAATGGCGAAACAGAGCGCGCAGGGAGCGTGTTGTACGACGTTTTGGAGGGGGTCAGGCTGTGCGCGCTGTGGTTGGCGCCTACCATGCCCGTTGCTACCGCCCGAATCTGGGAGCAGCTGGGTATCGGAAGGGAGCCCGTACGCGCCCGCTGGCAGGAGGAGAGCCAGTGGGGACGCCTGCAGCCGGGCACGAGTGTACAGCAGCCACAGCCCCTCTTCCCGCGCATTACAGAGGAGGCACTGAAAGCAGCGAGCCAAAAGGAGACCGATATGGAGCAAAGCCAACTCGTTTCTATCGAGGACTTTCAAAGGCTGGAGATTCGGATTGCGGAGGTGAAGATGGCGGAAGCCATCCCGAACACCTCCAAACTGCTGAAGCTTACGGTGGACCTGGGAGGGGAAGAGCGCACGCTAGTGGCAGGCATCGCTGAGACCTATCGCCCTGAGGACGTGGTTGGCAGGCAGATTGTCGTACTCGCTAACCTGCAGCCCGCGACCATCCGAGGCGTGCAGTCGCAGGGCATGTTGCTGGCGGCAGAGGTGGATGGCAAAGCCATCCTGCTCACGCCCGACAAGCCCGTGCCTGTGGGGAGCAAGGTGCGCTGAGATGTTGCAGGCAACAGACCTGATTGGCAGGCGCGTGATGGTGTGGTCGCGTTCGGGAACGACGGAACACCGCGATGAGGGCGTTCTGCGCGCCCTGGCGCCCCAGTGGATTATTATCGAAAACGAGAAGGGCGAGCTGATGATGTTCCCTACTGTCGCGGTGCGTCTGGTGAAGGTACTTCCAGAATCCAGTGGCACAAGCAGATAGGTTGCAGAAGGCGTCTGCTGTCGCCGTGGTGCTGGCAGGGGGCGGTAGTCGCCGAATGGGGCGCGACAAGGCGCTGTTAGACTGGCAGGGTCGCCCTCTGCTGGAGCATGTGCTTCTGCGTTTGCGCCCCGTCTTCGAGCAGGTAGCGGTGGTAGGAGGTCGCCCCGAGTGGGTTTCCCTGCCTGAGGTGCTTTGGATACCAGATGACCAGCCGGGAGCAGGAGCCGCAGCAGCCATCCTCACTGCCTTGCGACGGCGACAACAGCCTTGCTTCGTGTGCGCTTGCGACATGCCCTTCGTACACGCCGAGTTCGGCAAGTGGCTTGTGGAGAGCGCGCCAGAGGCAGCGGCGCACGTGCCACGCTGGAAAGAGCAAGCCCATCCGTTGCACGCAGCATGGTTTCCCCTAGCGATACCGCACCTGGAGCAGAGCCTGCAGACAGGCGAGCGCGCGCTATGCCATATCGTACAGAGGCTGGCGGAAGCAGGTACACTTGTATGGGCGGAGGAGGAAACAGTGCGCCGCTTTGACGCCGAGGGCAAGTGTTTCATCAACCTGAACACGCCGCAGGAGTGGCGCCAGTGGGCACCGTTTCGGAAAGGAGGTGAGAGTGCGCCATGACCGTGCGAAAAGAGATTATCGTCAACGTGGGCAGCCGTGAGACGCGCATCGCCGTGCTAGAGGATGACCGTCTGATGGAGCTGCACGTGGAGCGTGAGGAGCGTATCGTGGGCAGCATCTACAAGGCGCGTGTGGCGAACGTGCTGCCCGGCATGGACGCTGCCTTTGTGGACATTGGATTAGAGCGTAACGCCTTCCTGTATGTGGGAGATATCCTGCCAGAGAGCGGGGAAGAGACGCCTGCGCCCGCCTCGTTGCGCCGCTCTGTACTGCGTCAGCGCAACATCAAGGAAGTGCTGCGCGTCGGACAGGAGCTGCTCGTGCAGGTGACCAAGGGACCGCGCGGCACCAAGGGCTGTCGCGTTTCCACGCGCATCACGCTGCCAGGCAGGTATGTGGTGCTCACGCCCGAAGGCGAGCATCTGGGCGTTTCCCGAAAGATTACCGACCCCAAGGAGCGTGAACGGCTGAAGCGGTTGGGGCGTGAGCTGCGTCCCGAAGGCTTCGGGCTCATCATCCGAACCGAGGCAGAGGAGAAAAGCGAGGAGCAGTTGCAACAGGACATCGAGTGGCTGCTGGAGCAGTGGCGCACGATTCAGGAGGTCGCACGCAAGGCGAAGGCGCCCGCGCTCATCCACAAGGACTACTCGCTGCTGTACAAGACCGTGCGCGATATCTTCAGCTCCGACACCATACGCATGGTCATCGACGACCCCGAAGAGTATCTGAAGGCGGTAGAGCTGGCGAGCCGATTCGCCCCCAAACTGAAGTCGCGCATCGAACTGTACGACAAGGAGGAGCCCATCTTCGACCACTTTCGCATCGAGCAGGAGATAGACCGCCTGATGAAGCGTCAGGTGTTCCTCCGCTCTGGGGGGTACCTGACCATCGACGAGACCGAGGCGCTCACCACCATCGATGTGAACACGGGCAAGTTCACGGGCAGCACCAGCCTAGCGGATACCATCCTGCGCACGAACATCGAGGCGGCGGAGGAGGTCGCGCGGCAGCTTCGTCTGCGCGACTTGGGCGGTATCATCGTCATCGACTTCATCGACATGAACAGCGCGCAGGACCGTCAGCAGGTGATGCGCACCCTCGAGCGTGCCCTCAAGCGTGACCGTGCCCGCACCAAAATCAGCCACATCAGCCCGCTGGGGCTGGTGCAGATGACGCGCAAGCGCACAGGCGAATCGGTGGTGGAGCTCTTGATGGAGCCGTGTCCCTACTGCGGTGGGCGAGGACGGGTCGTCGCGCCCGAATCGGTGAGCATGGAGGTAGAACGCGAGCTGACTCGCCGCGCCATCGCCGAGCGGGCGGAGGCGTATCTGGTAGTGGCTCATCCGAAAGTGGCGGAGCTGCTCATCGGTCCCGAAGGCGAGAACGTGGATGAGATGGAGCACGCTCTGCACTGCGCTATCTACGTGCGCAGCGACCCCGACAGACATCTGGAAAGCTACGACATCCGACCGGGCACGATGACGGACTTCGACCGGGCATGGCTGGGCTTCCGCCGAGCGCAGGTAGTGGAGTGTCTGGTGGAACCCTCCGCGCTGAGCGCGAACGGCAACCCGAAGTTCATTGGCTGGACGGACGGCTTTCTGCTGGACCTGTCTGATGGCGCCGAGTACGCGGGGAGGCGTGTGAAGGCGAGGCTGCTGGAGGTGCGGCGCTCGTTTGCGTTTGCGGAGGTCATTCCCTCCGTGCGCCCCCTAGATAGGAGCGAGATTCCATAGTTACAGCCGCGCCACTGTCAGTCCGCCGTCCACGACGATGATGGCTCCAGTGGAGTAAAGCAGGTCGCCTCGCGCCAGCATCGCCACCGCCTTGCCCACGTCTTCGGGCGTTCCCCAGCGCGGTTGCAGGGTCAGCCCCTCCGCGATGAGGCGGTCGTAGCGCTCCTGCACGGGGGCGGTCATGTCCGTGCGGATGATGCCAGGGCGCACCTCGTACACCGAGATGCCGAACTCCGCCAGACGCACCGCCCACAGCTGCGCCGCCATACTCAGCCCCGCTTTGGAGATGCAGTAGTCGCCCCGGTTCACCGACGCCACCGTCGCCGAGACCGAGGTGATGAACACCACACAGGCAGGGAAATGCACATCCGCCCGTTTCTGTTCGATCATCCAGCGGGCAACCGCTTGCGTCAGAAAGTACGGAGCCTGCAGATTGATACGCAAGAGTCGCTCGAAACTCTCCTCTGTCGCCTCCAGAATGTCCGCCCGTACCTGAGGCGCGACGCCTGCGTTGTTCACCAGCAGGTTCAACTGACCGAACCGCTCACGCACCGCCTCTACCAGCCGACGACGCTCCTCGGTCAGGGAGATGTCGGCGGGAAAGTACTCTACGGGGACGCCTTGCTCGCGCAGCTCGTGCAGCACCCCTGCCACCGCCTCTGCTGGACGCACTCCGTTGAGCGCGAGCGCATAGCCCTCTCGCGCCAAGCACCGCGCGATACCCAAACCGATGCCTCGTGTGCCTCCAGTGATGAGAGCTACGCGATGTACCATGCCTCTTTCTCCTCGAAAGCGGTCGCGATACGAAGGGAGATGAAGGGGAGGCTACCTCCCCTTCATGACCTCCTTCAGCGCTTGCACCGCCTGCTTCGCACTGTCGGAGGCTTTCGGGTCGTCCAGCAGTGCGCGCGCCGTATCGCCGCCGCTCGACCAGGTAGTGCAGAGATGCCCGAGCATCTTCTCCGTGGCGTTCTTGCGGGCGTAGTCGCGCAGGGCGAGCGCTGCCTGCACATTGCGCCAGCTAGAAGGCAACACGCGGAAGCCCTTCTGCTGGAAGAAGGGTACAGACGGATATTCGTCACGCAGCTCGTAGTGCCAGTCGCAGATGATGATGTCTTTGGGGATCATATCCACAGCAGGCGCTGTACCGTTCTGGCTGGCTTCCCATTTGCCGTAGCCCATTACCGCATCGTCTAGCAGTCGGTCGCCCCACATGAGCACGGTGAGCTTGCGCTTGCCTGCCAGATGCTGGTGGTAGTCGTTGACCGCCTTCGCGAACAGGTCAGCAGGGTTTTTGCCCCGACAGCGTGGGCATCCCTCGCTAGCGATGAGGAACACCTCGTCCATGCCCACGTGGAAAGCGTCCGCTTCAAAGGCGTCGATGAGCTCATCCATCAGGGCGAACACCACGTCATTCACCTTCGGGTGCAGCGGGCACCAGCTGCGACAGTAGATGCCCGGATTGTCCAGCGGGATGTGGGGTGTCTCGTCGAACTCCGGATACTTCACGAGCAGAGGGAAGGTGGTTTTCTCCCATGACTGGTGCCCGAGGCAGTTGAACTGCGGGATGAGGCGGATGCGGTGTTTGCGGCAGGTGGATGCAATGGCGCGGATGTCCGCCTTGCTCAACGCGCCGCTAGCTCGCAGCTCGGGGTGCGAGCGGTATTCATACTGGTAGTTCACCTCTAGGATGAGCAGGTTGATACCTAGGGGAGCGAGTGTCTGCTCGATCGCCCTGTTCAGTAGAGGAACGTCCTCTGGACGGGGCGCCATCAGATGGACGCCTCTCCACGGAGTGTTCTGTGCGGTTGCCATCCTTCGCCTCCTTGCCTACTGTGCGCTTAGCAAAGCAATCTGCAGCACCTCGTCCATGTGGCGGACGAAGCGGAACTCGATTTCCTGAAGCACTTGTTGAGGGATTTCGTCCATGTCGCGGCGGTTCTCCTCTGGCAGGACGACCACTCGGATGCCAGCACGGTGCGCCGCTAGCACCTTCTCCTTCACGCCGCCGATGGGCAGGATTCGCCCGCGCAACGTGATTTCGCCCGTCATCGCCACGTCGCGCCGCACGGGACGCCCCGTGAACGCCGATGCCAGGGCAGTGGCGATGGTGATGCCCGCAGAGGGACCGTCCTTGGGAACGGCGCCCTCGGGCACATGGATGTGGATATCCGCGTTGCGGGTAAACTCGGGGTCTATCTGCAGCTGCGACGCACGCGAGCGGATGTAGGTCAGCGCCGCCTGCGCCGACTCCTTCATCACCTCGCCCAGCTGCCCAGTAAGCAGCAGTTGCCCCTTCGTCGCGGGGAGCACGCTCACCTCAATGGAGACGATATCGCCGCCGTACTGCGTTACGACCAACCCCGTAGCAGCGCCTACCTCATCTTTCTCCTCCGCCGTGCCGTAGTGATACTTGCGCGTGCCCAGGTAGACCGGGATGTCCTCTGGCAGAACTTGCTTAGACTCCAGCTGTCCTTCCGCGATAGCGCGCGCTACCTTGCGGCACACCGAGGCGATTTCACGCTCCAGGTTGCGCACACCCGCCTCGCGGGTATACTCCCGCAGGATGAGCTGAATGGCTGCGTCGGTGAACTGGCACTGTTCGGGGGTTAAGCCATGCTCTTTCAGCTGCTTGGGCACCAGGAAGCCCCGTGCAATGTGCATCTTCTCGTCCTCGGTGTAGCCTGGGAAGGTGATGACCTCCATGCGGTCGCGCAGGGCGGGCGGGATAGGGTCGAGCAGGTTCGCCGTTGTGATGAACATCACCTCGCGCAGGTTGAAGGGCACCTCCAAGTAGTGGTCGGAGAAGGCGTAGTTCTGTTCGGGGTCCAGCGCTTCCAGCAGGGCGGCAGAGGGGTCACCGCGAAAGTCCATGCCCAGTTTGTCGATCTCGTCGAGCATGAACACAGGGTTGCGCGAGCCTGCCTGTCGGATGCCCTGAATGATGCGTCCGGGCAAGGCGCCCACGTAGGTGCGTCGGTGACCGCGAATCTCCGCCTCGTCGCGCACACCGCCCAGCGAGATGCGCACGAACTTGCGCCCCAGCGCGCGCGCAATACTTCTGCCGATAGAGGTTTTGCCCACGCCAGGCGGCCCCACGAAGCAGAGGATGGGCCCTTTCATCGCGCTGCCCGCCAACTTGCGCACAGCAAGGAACTCGAGGATGCGCTCCTTCACCTTGTGCAAACCGTAGTGGTCTTCGTCGAGCACTTGCGCCGCGGCGGTGATGTCTAGGTTGTCCTCAGTCAGGTTACTCCAGGGCAGCGACACCAGCCAGTCCAGGTAGTTACGCACCACGACCCCTTCGGGGGCGGCGAAGGGCATCTTCTCGAGGCGCTCCAGCTCCTTAAAGGCACGCAGCTGCACTTCTTCGGGCATGCCTGCGGCGAGGATTTTCTGGCGGAACTCCTCGATCTCGCTGGTGCGCTCGTCACGCTCGCCCAGCTCCTGCTGGATGACCTTGAGCTGCTCGCGCAGGAAGAACTCGCGCTGAGTATCGCCCATTTCCTTCTCCACACGCGAGCGGATGGTCTTCTGCAGCTCCAGAATCTCTATCTCCTTGCGCATCAGCACCGCCAGCCGCTCGAGGCGTTCCCGCACGCTTTCCATTGCCAGAATCTGCTGTTTCTCCTCCACCCGCACAGGCAGGTAGGGGGTGACGGTGTTGATGATGCGCTCGGGGTCACTCTGGTTGCTCACGCTCAGCAGCACTTCGGGCGGAATGTTTTTACCCGCGTTCACGAGCTGTTCGAACAGGGAGACCACGATGCCCATCAGCGCCTCGATTTCCAAGTCGCGCTGCTTCTGGCTGGGTATCGGCTGCACCTCGATGAGGATGAAGGGTTCTGTCTGGATGTAGCGAGTGACGCGGATGCGCTCGATGCCCTGCAACATCAGGCGGAGCGTGCCGTCTGGCATGCGCAATACCTGTAGCACCTCCGCCACGATGCCCACGTCGTAGATGTCTTCGGGTTCAGGCTCCTCGATGATGACCTCTTTCTGGGCAGCGAGCGCAATCAGGCGGTCGCCATCCATCGCCTCTTCCAGCGCACGCACCGAGCGCTCCCTGCCTACAAACAGCGGAAACACCATCTGAGGAAAGTACACCTGGTCGCGTATGGGCACTAGCGGCAGCTGGGAAGGGATTTGCGCCTCGAGGCTCCCTCCCTGCTCCTGTTCCGCCTCAGCAGGTGCCGTGCGTCGGCGCCGTGTAGGACGAGGTCTGGACGTGCTCTCGTCGCCTTCCGATGTCCCCTTGCGTGCTCTAGGCATAGTGGTCAGGATGCCTGCTTGATATCTTCCGCACGCAGTATCTGCGGTTCGGTGCGCTCGCGGACAGTGCGCTCATCTACAATCACTCGCTTGATATCCTGCGAGGAGGGTATCTCATACATGATGTTCAACATCACCTCTTCAATGATGGCGCGTAACGCGCGCGCACCCGTGCCGCGCTGCATGGCTTCCTGAGCGATAGCGCGAAGCGCCTCCTCGGTGAACACCAGGTCTACACCGTCCATCTCAAAGAACTTCTGGTACTGCTTAACCAGGGCGTTCTTGGGTTCAACGAGAATGCGCATCAGGGTCTCTTCATCCAGCGGGTCGAGGGTGGCGACGACAGGCAAGCGCCCGATGAATTCGGGGATGAAACCGAACTTGAGCAGGTCTTCTGGGATGACCTGCGAGAGCAACTCACTATAGCTAAGCTGCCTCTTCCCTTCCAACGAGGCGCGAAAGCCCATCGTCTGGTTCCCCAAACGCTGCGCGATAATCTTGTCGAGCCCTTCGAACGCTCCCCCGCAGATGAACAGGATGTTGGTGGTATCCACTTGGATGAACTCCTGTTGCGGGTGTTTTCGCCCGCCCTGCGGTGGCACGTTGGCGATGGTGCCTTCCAGTATCTTCAATAGCGCTTGCTGCACGCCCTCGCCAGACACGTCGCGCGTGATGGAGGGGTTATCCGCCTTGCGAGCGATTTTGTCGATTTCGTCGATGTAGACGATGCCGCGCTGCGCGTTGCGCACGGTCTCCTGCAGGGAGGTGCCTGTATCCGCCGCCTGTAGCAGGCGTAGCAGGATGTTCTCCACGTCCTCGCCTACGTAGCCCGCCTCAGTTAGCGAGGTGGCATCGGCAATGGCGAACGGCACGTTCAGTATCTTGGCTAGGGTCTGTGCCAGCAACGTCTTGCCGCTGCCTGTGGGACCTATGAGCAGGATGTTGCTTTTTTGCAGTTCTACATCGCTCTCTTTAACTTTTGAGGCGTGCTGGATGCGCTTGTAGTGGTTGTACACCGCGACGGAGAGGGCGCGCTTCGCCCTTTCCTGCCCCACTACATACTGGCTGAGGATGCGGTAAATCTCTTTGGGTTTGGGCACACTGGGCAACCCGTAGGAGGCGATTCGCTCATGACGTGCCGCCTGCGACTGGATGAGCTCGTTCGCGTACTGAATGCAGTCAAGGCACACTCCGCCGTGCATCCCCTGAATGAGGCGGGGGCGGATTTTCCCGCACAGCACGCAACGTCCTTCCAGCGGTTCGAAGCCTGTTCTTGCCACTGATACGCTCCTCTAGGGGTGTTTTTAGCGCGCGCCACGCGACAGGATTTCGTCGATGATGCCGTACTCCTTCGCCTCTTGGGCAGACATAAAGTAATCTCGCTGAGTATCCTGTTCCACTCGTTCCAGCGGCTGCCCCGTATGATAGGCGAGGATTTCGTTGAGCATGCGGTTGTAGCGCAGCACCTCTTGCGCTTGGATGTTGATGTCGATAGCCGTGCCCTGAAATCCTGCGCTCACCTGATGTATCATCACTCGCGCATGTTCCAAGCAGTAGCGCTTGCCTTTCGTGCCCGCAGCCAACAGCACTGCTCCCATCGAGGCAGCCTGCCCCACGCAGATGGTCGCCACGTCGCACTTCAGCACCTGCATCGTGTCGTAAATAGCCAGCCCTGCGGGCACGCTGCCGCCAGGTGTGTTGATGTACAGCTCGATGTCGCGATGCGGGTCTTCCTTCTCGAGGAAGAGCATCTCCGCAATGACTAGGTTCGACACGTGGTCGTCTATCGGCTCGCCAATGAAGATGATACGGTCTTTCAACAGGCGCGAGTAGATGTCGTAAGCACGCTCGCCTCGCGCTGTCTGCTCGACCACGTACGGGATAAAACTCTGGACTGGCGTCAGCAGCTTGCTCATCTCCTACTCCTGATTATCGGACTGCTCGGGTTTGGACTGGATGCGCAACTCCTCTTCTGTAACATCGGCAACACTCCACAGGAACTGCAGAGTCTTTTGTGTCAGAAGAGCGTTCAGTGCCTCCTCCAGCTCCTCTGACTCGGCGGCTTCCTGCTCGGTGACGCCGTGCTCCTCAGCCACTTTCTGAAGGGCTTGCTGGCGCTCCTCGTCGGTGAGGGCAATGCCTTCCCGCTCTCGGATGGCTGCCAGGATGAGCCCGTACAGGATGTCCGAGGCGGTTCGCTGGTGCCAGTACTCCACAAATTCCGCTTCGCTCATGTTGTAGCCACGAGCGTAGTCGGCAAGGGTATATCCACCACGTCGCAACTGCTCGTTCAGTGCCGCCAGCGAGTCGCGCGCTCGGGAGGTGATGATGACGGGCGAAATATCCACCTTGGCAGCCTGCAGCACCGCCTGTCGCAATGAGGAGCGCGACAGCCTTTCGGCATACTGGCTCATCTCCGCTAGGAGAGATTGCCGAACCTGCTCGCGCAACTCGTCCATGCTCTGCAGGTTCTGCTCACGCAACAGCTCCTCGTCGCTGGGCAATACCAGTTCGGACACCCCACGCACCGTCACTTGCACGCGCACTCTCTTGCCCTGCAACAAGGGATCGGTGTAATCCGGCGGGAACTCGACCGTGTCTTCTCGCGTCTCGCCGACGCGCGCTCCTAGCACGAGCTCGCTCAGCGGATGAGGAGTTCCTCCCTCATCCAGAGGCACCATGTCCCATCTCGTCTCCCCGGGTTCCGACTCACCCTCGAAATAGGGCACAATCGACACGAACACCACGTCGCCACGGCGCGCCTCACGCTCTACGCGCTGGTAGCGGGCGTTCTGACGTCGACGCGCCTCGATTTCCCGGTCGATATCTTCTTCTGTCACCACCGGCTGATAGCGGGTAACCTTCAGGGCGCGGTAGTCGCCCAGCTCCACGCTCGGCTCGAGCGGTACCTTCAGCGAGTAGAGCATGGGCTTGCCCTCTTCCAGCTGCTGCACGTCCAGTTCGGGCGGAGCGCCGTAGGGCTCTACCTGCGCCTGCTTCATGGCGTCAGTCATCGTCTCCTTCAGCAGCTGCTCCAACACCTGCTGGCGCACGTAGTCCTCACGCAACGCCTGCCGTAGCAAACCAATCGGCGCCTTGCCGGGGCGAAAGCCAGGCACCTCCACATATTTGCCCAACTGTCGATACACACGCTCAAACGCCCGGTCTACACGCTCAGGCTCCACTTCGACCTGCAGGGCAACAGTGCGGTTTTCCAGTGTCTCTGCGGTCACTTGCATTTTGATTTGCTTCCCCACAGACAGATGTTTCGCTAACATTCGCAAAAAGAAGGATACAGTCCGCCGAGATACAGAAGGTTTGACGCGGATTGCATCCTTCTAGTGTGTTGCTGACAAAGCTTGTGCGCTCATCGGATGCGGTCACGCTGTTAGTGTACCACACGCAGGGAACCCTGTCAAGGTAACGAGGGGGTGTTCGGAAAGTCCCTGAGGCAACGTGGCAGGGCGAAGAGAGTAGGATGCTGCCGAGAAACCCTGTCGAGTTACACTCGTCGTGACCATGATGGCGGACGCGACAAAGCGCGTCCCTCCAGCTTGGACGCATGGGCTCTGGAGGGTCACGCTCCGTCGTGACCACTGATGGACGCGACAGAGCGCGTCCCTCCAATCTAGGCAAAAACTTCTGGAGGGTCACGCTCCGTCGTGACCCTGCTGGACGCGACGGAGCGCGTCCCTCCAGTTCGG
>JANWXG010000240.1 GCA_025057335.1 bacterium
ACTGCGCCGCAGGGTACCTGCCTTTTCCACCCGAATCGCTTTCACAAGAAGCGAGTGGGAGGAGGAGCTCTATGCGCTGGATGCTGCTCGTGTTGACCTTGCTGGCGGTGTTGTCCGCTGCTTTTGCCGCCCCGAAACGGGTAGACCGCTTCATACTGCAAGCCCCCGCAGGGGAACGCACTGCGCAGATCCGTCCAGATGGCGTGACCGTGTTGCCCAACGGACGCCTGCTGACCCCACGCGGCAAGCAAATCCGCGTCGCACCGCATCCCTACGGCATGACCCTGAGCGCAGATGGCAAAGTACTGGTTACCGTGAACGGGGGAACGGCGCCGTTCTCGCTGAGCATCATCCGCAACCCTGACAGCGACAACCCGCAGGTATCGCAGATACCGCCTTCGGTCAACACGGAGAAAGAGACCTTGCCCGCCACCTTCATCGGGGCTGCAGTAGACACCGCCCGCGACCGCCTCTACGCCTCTGGGGGCAACGACGGTAGTGTCATCCTCTTCCGGCTGAGCACGGGCGAGCGTCTGGAGCGAATCGACCTGAGCACCGAGGAGTATCCCGACGCCTTCACTACCGACCTTGCCCTATCGCCCGACGGACGCTGGCTGTACGTGCTGGACCTGGCGAACTACCGTCTGGTGGTGGTCCACACGCGCATGCTGAAGCCCGTTGCCTCTGTGGGAGTAGGGCGCAACCCCTTCGCACTGACGCTCACGCGCGACGGCTCGCGCGCCTACGTGGCGAACATCGGTACGTTCCAGTATTCGCTGATAGAGACCCGTCCGGGCGACGACCCGCGCGGCATTCCCTTCCCGCCGTTTGGATACCCCTCGCGCGAGGCGAGGGAGGGCACAGTTGTAGAGGGCAGGCGTGTGCCCGGACTGGGCGACCCTAACGTGCCCGAAGCCTGCTCCGTGTGGGGAGTAGACCTGACTGACCCGACGAAACCGCAGGTAGTGGTTAAGATAAAGACGGGCTTGCTGGTCGGAGAAGCGTCCATTGGGGGAAGCGCGCCCGCCGCGCTGGCGGTGTCGGACGACAGCTTCTACGTGAGCAACTCCACGAACGACACAGTGGAAGCCTACGACCTGCGCACTCATCGGCGCAAGTGGCGCACCCTGCTGACCCCCGTGCCGTTCCTGCGCCATCTGCGGGGGGTGGCGCCGTTCGGGCTGGCGCTCTCACCCGACGGAAGAAGGCTGTATGTGGCGGAGTCGGGCATCAACGCGGTGGGCGTGCTGGACGCGCGCACAGGCAGGGTGCTGGGGCACATTCCTGTCTGCTGGTACCCTTCGCGCGTATGCGTCTCGCCTGACGGCAAGAGGCTGTATGTTGCTAACGCGAAAGGCTTCGGCGCAGGACCCAACGGCGGTGCGAATTTCACGCCTGGTCCCGAAGGACGCAATATCGGCAGGTTGATGAAGGGCACGGTATCGCTGATGGACGTGCCCACCGACCGCGAGCTGCGCGCCCTCACGCGCCAGGTCATCGCCAACAACGGCTTCGTGCCCGTCCAGGTGAAGCGACCGAAGGGGCATCCCATTCCTGCAGTAGCGGGAGTGCCTTCGGAGAAGATTCGATACGTGGTGTTCATCACCAAGGAAAACCGCACCTTCGACGAGGTGTTCGGTGACCTGCCGGGCGTTAACGGCGACCCTACGCTAGCACGCTTCGGTGTGAATCGGAAGGTGGCGGAGCATGAGGGCGTGAACGTCATGCCCAACCACCGCGCGCTGGCGCAACGGTTCGCTATCAGCGACAA
The DNA here is from genome assembly GCA_025057335.1 of bacterium. Lineage (GTDB taxonomy): Bacteria > Armatimonadota > HRBIN16 > HRBIN16 > HRBIN16 > HRBIN16. The sequence continues at coordinate 1,772 of JANWXG010000240.1, forward strand.
CTTCTATGTGGACAGTGACCACTCAGCGGACGGACACCGCTGGCTGGTAGGCGTGTATCCCACGCACTGGGTGGAGACGATCACCTCAGCGGGCTACGGCGGCGGGGCGGAATTCCGCCGAAGCAGGGCGCCTGGTAGGCTAGCGTTATTCGAGTCCAACTCCTCGCTCACGCCTGAGGAGTATCTGGAGCACGGTTCGATGTGGGAGCATTTGCATCGCCATGGGGTCACCTTCCGCAACTACGGTCAGGGGTTCGAGTTCGCAGGCGGCTCGGCGGAGGAGGATATGAAGCCGACAGGGATGCGCCTGCCCGTGAATATCCCGATGCCGCAGGTGCTTTACGAGAACACCTGCCGCGAATATCCCGAATATAACACCAACATCCCCGACCAGTATCGCGCCGACCAGTTTCTGAAGGAGTTCCGCGAGAAGTACCTGTCAGGCAGGGAGCCGCTGCCACGCTTCCTGTACATCTTCCTACCCAACGACCACGGCGCGCGCCCTCGTCCTGAAAAGGGCTATCCGTATCTGGAGTCGTACATGGCGGACAACGACCTCGCGCTGGGCAGGGTCATCGAGGCGCTCTCTCACAGCCCCTGGTGGCGCGAGATGGCGATTTTCATCACGGAGGACGACGCGCAAAGCGGCATCGACCACGTGGACGCGCATCGCAGCCTGCTGCTAGTGGTCAGCCCCTGGGCGAAGCACGGCTATGTCTCCCATCGGCAGAGCAGCATCGCCAGCATCATGAAGACCATGTACCTGATACTGGGCTTGCCCTACCTGAACCTGTACGATGCCGCCGCGAACGACCTAGCGGACATGTTCACCACCGAACCCGATTTTACTCCTTACAAAGCGTTGCCCGTCGACCCGCGCATTTTTGACCCCGAGAAGGCAAAGGACCCGAACGACCCCGATTACCGCAAGGCACGCCTAGAGCCTTCCCCGCCGCTGGACACGCTGGAGGAGGCGTTCCGCCAGCAAGAGGAGTGGGAGCGCGCTGGGGGCAACTGATCTGGTAGTAGGTTAAAACCTATCCCCCCTTGCCCCCCTTCCCTGAGAAGGAAGGGGGATATGTCTTGGCTCCTCTTCTCCTCGCAGGAGAGGGGGAGGGGAGAGGTCAAGTCTCCCCTCTCTTCTTAGGAGAGGGGTTGGGGGAGAGGTTAACCTCTCCTGCCTGACGACACCGCTCTAACGCCCACTGCAAATGCTCCCTCACGATGGGGTCTTCTTCCCGCTCCAGCTGCTCCTGCAGCACAGGAACGGCATCCGGGTCTCGGCTGTTGCCTATGGCGACTGCTACGTTGCGTCGTAAGCCGCGCCATTTGGCGCGTTTCACCGCGCTCCGGCGGAACCTCTCTCGGAAATCTTGCTCGCCTAGGCGCAGCAGGTCTACCAGCCGCGGCGCGAGCGTGACTTCGCGCGGAGCGAAGCGAGGCTCCCCTGTCGGGGCGGAGCGGAGAGGCGCGTGCGGACGCGGTTGATTGAAGGGGCAGACCTCCTGGCAGATGTCGCAGCCGAAGATGCGGTTTCCCATCAGTGGGCGCAGCTCCTCAGGAATAGCGCCGCGCAACTCAATCGTCAGGTAGCTAATGCACCTGCGGGCGTCCAGCACGTAAGGCGCGACAATCGCTCCCGTCGGGCACGCCTCGATGCACCGGTTACACTTGCCGCAGCTGCCGAACGCGGGATGGTCGTAGTCCAGCTCGATATCCAGCAGGATTTCGCCAAGGAAGAAGTACGAGCCGAGGCGAGTGTTGATGAGCATGGTGTTCTTGCCGAACCATCCGATGCCCGCCCGCCAGGCAAGGTCACGTTCCAGCACGGGACCTGCATCCACGTAAATCTTTGCCTGACAGTCGGGGCGCTGCTGACGGATGAACGCGACCAGCTGCTCTAGTTTCTGCTGCATCACCTCGTGGTAATCGTCGCCCAGCGCATAGCGGGCGAACACTCCGCGCGTGGGGTCATCGGTCGCAGGCGAGACGGCAGGAGCGTAGTTGAAGCCGACGACTACCGCGCTCT
>JANWXG010000241.1 GCA_025057335.1 bacterium
ATGCGAGGCGGTGGGAGGATGTTGAAAGACGAAGAGGATATCGGCGTCAGAGGCATAGCCCATCTCCCATCCGCCCAGCTTGCCCATCCCGATGATGGCGATGGAGCGCAAGACCTCTTCCCAGCTGGGCTCCTTCTCGGCAGCCTGAGCTAGCGCTAGCTGCAGCACCGCCTCTAGTACCGCCTCGGTCAGGTTGGTCAGGTCTTTCGCGGTATCTACTCCACGCGCCTCGCCCCATACGTCGCGCGCGAGGATGCGCAGTCTCTCGCGGCGGATGAAAGAGGCGATGGTCTGTGCCTGTTGTTTCGGGTAACCGCGCAGAAGAGTGGGACGCCACTCTTCAGGAAGGTCGAGTCTTCCGCGCAGCTCACGCATCATCTGCTCGCGCCCCTTCGGCTCATGCTCGATGATTTCCTCGCTAAACAGCAGGTCGAGCAGCTCTTGGTGGTTGCTCAGCAGGCGCATAGTGGGCGGGCTAGCTCCCGCTAACTCTACCAGTCGGCGCAGCACTTCTGGGCTATCGGCAAAGGTGGCGTAGAGCTGCGCACGGTTGGGTACCGCTAGAGCCAGGTGTTCGATGCCCAACAGAGCCTCATCGGGCGCGGGGCTGCGTGCGGCATAGGTGATGAGCGCGGGAGCGATTCTCAAGAAGCTCTGGCGCATTGCGGGGCTGGCGGCGCCCCGTGCGACAGCGTGTGTTCCCTCCTGCTCGATTTCCACATCGGTTCCCATCAGCGGGATTTGTAACAGCTGCAGGGTGCGGTTGGGGTCGCGAAAGCCGCTCTGTGCTAGGAACTCCCGTATCCGCTCTTGTGCACGTGGGTCGTCGATAGCGCTCAGCAGGTCACGCAGGGCAGTTTCCTGCTGCTGCATCACACGGTCGCCCGCCTCGCCGTAGAAGACACGCAAAAAAACCTCACGTACTTGCGCCCGAACGCGGTCGTAGGTCTCACGGAAGTCGTCCACGCTCTCGAAGCCCATACGCCGCGCGAGCAGCTCCAGCTGGCGCGGGTCGGTCGGTAGCCGTTGCGTCTGGCGCTCATACAGAATCTGCAAGCGATGTTCGACCGTGCGCAGGAAGCAGTAGCTCTCGCGCAGGATAATAGCTTCTTCGGGGGTCAGAAACCCCTCTCGGCGTAGACGCTGTAGCGCCTCAATGGTGTTACCTGTGCGCACGGAGGGATGTTGCCCGCCTACTAGCAGCTGCAGCAATTGTACTGTGAACTCGATATCGCGGATGCCCCCCTCGCCGATTTTGACGTTCGTGTGCGTCTCGTCTGCTAGAGCCGCCTTCTGCTCCAGCCGACGTTTGTTATGGCGGATTTCCTCCACCCATTCGGTAGGCACGTAGCGCTGGTAGGTATACTCCTGCGCCATGCGAGTAAACGCCTCGCCCACGCGCGGGTCGCCCGCGACGAAGCGGGCTTTGATAAGCGCCTGTCGCTCCCAGGTTTCTGCCCAGCTCTCGTAGTAGTGACGGTAGCTGCTCAGCGAACGGCTGGGCGCTCCGTACCTGCCCTCGGGGCGCAAGCGCAGGTCTACCCGAAACACGAAGCCACGCGCGGTGTTGCGCGCCAGCACGTTGACGATCTCCTGTGCTAGTCGCTCGGCGTATTGTGCGCCGCTGAGCTTGCCTGTGACGCCTACCTCGTCGTCGTGCACGAACAGCAGGTCGATATCCGACGAGTAGTTGAGCTCCCTGCCGCCCAGCTTGCCCATGCCGATGACGGCAAACGCTGGGGTACCTGTCATCTCGTAACGGCGGGCAAGCTCCTCATGCGCCATCTCGTAGGCTACCTGCACGCAGGCATCGGCGAAGTCGCTGAACGCCTGCGCCACCTCGGGTAGGTCCAACACTCCTAGAATATCCATGACCCCGATGCGCAGCACTTCACGCCCCTTGTAGCGGCGCAGGGCGTCGATTTTCATCCCGTAGCTGGTGCAGGTGCGCAGCAGGTTTTGCAGGTCGCGATAGTGCTGGGCGACGGTCTTGGGGCGGCGGCGCAGGCTGGGGTCGGAGAAGAATTCGAAGTACTCCGGGTTCTGGATGAGGATTTCCGAGAAAAACTGGCTGGTGGCGCACACGGTGAAGAAAATCTCCAACACTGCGGGGTTTTCGGCGAGGAAGCGATAGTAAGGCAGGCGGTTCGCCAGGTTGGCCTGCCAGCGCTCGAAGTTGTTCAGCGCCATGTCGGGGTCAGGTGAGAGACGCATCGCCTGCAACAGGTGGGGCAGCATCTGGTCGAAGGCTTCGGCGTGCGGACCCCAGCCGCGCAGGATTTCGAAAATCGTGCGAGCACGCTGCAGGTTGCGGATGCCCAGCTCCTGTAGCTGCTCGTCGGATAGCGACTCTAACGGATTGACTGGCTGCTCCATCGACGGCTCAACATCTGGCTCACTGCTCTGGGGGAGGTGTCTTCCCTCACCGAGCACGGAGAGTTGCACACACGCTCGACAGTAAGCGCGTGCCTTTGGGTACATGCTCCACCACATCATACCACAAGTGGCGGAGGAATGCACTACCCTGCAAGAACCGCTCTCTGAACACCGCGAGGTTGCGTGAGGAATCTTCTCAGCGTCTCCTTGAGAGGTGAGTTCACAACAAGTCCCTCCGATGGAAATCGGGGGTGTAGAGAGCCCGCGCGGATTTAGAAAACCTGCGCAGGCAGGTTTTTGTTTTATCCTAGCCCCCATTTCAATGGGGGGCGACCCTCTTCCCCCCAACTGAAGTCGGGGGCTGTGGAAAGCCTGCGTGGATTTGGAAACCTGTACGGGCAGGTTTTGTTTCATCATAGCCCCCCATTTCAATGGGGGGCGACCGTCTTCCCCCCGACTGAAGTCGGGGGCTATGGTGAGCTGAAAATCCGCCTACGCGGATTTGGAAAACCTGCGCAGGCAGGTTTCTCTCTCATCCTATCCCCCCATTTCAATGGGGGGTGACCGTCCTCCCCCGATTGAAATCGGGGGCTACGGATGTCCAGAAATCCGCCTGCGCGGATTTGGAAACCTGCGCAGGCAGGTTTTCGTTCTATCATATTTTTCTCAAGGAGGGATTTTTCGAGCACCCTCTCCAGGGTTGACACCCGCCTCTCGTCCGTGGTAAAATGCACAAGCGTTTCAACGCCCGCAAAGCAGCGGGGGTATCTTGACAACTTGCGTCCCGTCGGCACCGAAATCGCCCGAAAGGAGGTACCGACGTGCACATGCGTAACGCGCACGGCAGGATGCTCATCGCATCTCTGCTGATAGCTGCAACCCTGTGTGCGTTCGTGACCGCAGACGCAGGGCGCCGGCTCTCGGTGCGCCTGCGAGAAGGTGGCACGGTGCGTACAGTGGACACACAAGCCGCAACCGTCGCAGAACTCTTGCGCGAAGCGGAGATACGCCTGGGGAAGTTGGACCGAGTCCAGCCGCCTCTGGCAACGCCTCTTGCCGACGGCATGGAAGTCGTGGTGACCCGGGTGCGCCAGGAAGTGGTGACCGAGGAGCAGGTAGTGCCTGCGCCCGTGAAGCGTTTCGCCGACCCCGATTTACGGGCGGGGGTACGCCGCGTGGTGCAGGAAGGGCAGGACGGGAAGAAGCGCATCCAGTGGCTCGTCACCTTCAAGGATGGACAAGAGGTGTCCCGAAAGGTGTTAACGTCCAAGGTCATCTCGCAGCCCAAACCGCGCATCGAGCGGTATGGGGCGGGCGGCTCGCTGCCCGCGCGAGGTTTCTTTAGCGGACGGCGTGTGCTAACCATGATCGCTACGGGCTACGCACCCTTTGCCTGTGGCGGCAGCC
>JANWXG010000242.1 GCA_025057335.1 bacterium
CGCGAGAAGATGCGCAAGCTGTGGGCATGGCGCTGGCGCCAGTGGCAGAGGTGGCGGACATGGAGGCAGATGCTTCAGCCTACTCCGCTACCCAGGGGTATCCTGCGTGGGCGTGAGTGGCGCGGTCTGTGGCAACCGCGGTTTTAAGCGTTTGCCTCTCGCAGGGCATGGCAGCAGGGATGAGACATTGAATGACACACGGGGAGCCTCGAACAGGGCTCCCCGTGTTGCTCAGAGCATCCGAGCGCGCTTTACAGTCGGTTCTGCAGAGCGTAGCGGATTTTGCAGGCAATGCAGCGTTTCTATTCTTGTTGCAGCTGCCCCTGCAAAGGAAGCATCTCCCGCGCCGCGCGCAGTCGCTGTAGCACACGCTGCTTGCCCATGACCTCAATCATCTCGAACAGCCCCGGACCCACGGTACGTCCGCTTACTGCTAGGCGCGTGGGGTGAATCACTTGCGCTGCGCTGACGCCCAGCTCCTCGGCAACGGCGCGGGTCGTCTCCTCGATGCGCTGCAGGTCAAAGGGTTCCAGAGCGCTGTAGCGCTCGATAAGCCTCTCCAGCATCTGTGGCACGTAGGGCTGAGTGAACCATTTGCGCACGCCCTTCTCCTCATACTCCAGCACGTCGCGGAAGAAGTATTCGGTGAGAGGCACCACCTCCGAGAGTAGCTTCATGCGTTCCGCTTCCAGTGCGATAACTCGCTGAGCGTACGTGACCTGCTCTGGCGAGGGGTTTTGCGGAATCAGCCTCGCCTCCTGCAGGTAGGGCAGGCAGAGCTGCGTGAGCTCCTCGATGGGCTTGCGCCGAATGTACATGCCGTTCATCCACAGCAGCTTCTGACCATCAAAGATTGCGGGGTTCTCCTGCACGCCCGACAGGTCGAAGCGCTCGATGAGCTCCTCGCGCGAGTACAGCTCACGGTCTTCGTCTGCACTCCAGCCCAGCAGCGCGAGGAAGTTGAACATCGCCTCGGGCAGGTAGCCCTGCTGGATGTACTCCACGAACTGCACCGAGCCGTGCCGTTTGGAGAGCTTCTTGCGGTCGGTGCCCAGAATCATGGGCAGGTGGGCGAACTTGGGCATCTCCCAGCCCAGCGCGCGGTATATCTGCACATGTCGCGGCGTGCTGGAAATCCACTCCTCGCCGCGAATGACGTGCGTGATGCCCATGTGGTGGTCGTCGGTGACGCTGGCGAGGTGGTATGTGGGGTAGCCGTCGGATTTGAGCATTACGAAGTCGTCCAGCAGCGCGTTCTCGAAGCGAATCTCGCCCCGAATCTCGTCGTAGAAGACCGTTTCGCCTTCCAGCGGCATCGCAAAGCGGATGACATACGGTGTACCCGCTGCCTCGATTTTCGCTCTCTCCTCTTCCGAGAGGTAACGACACTTGCGGTCGTAGCCAGTGGGCTGTTTCGCGGCTTCCTGCTGGCGGCGCAGCTCCTCCAGACGCTCGGGCGTGCAGTAGCAGCGGTAGGCATGCCCTGTGGCTACCAGCTGCTCCGCTACTTCACGGTAGAGCGGCAGGCGCTGCGACTGGAAGTATGGTCCCTCGTCCCAGTCCAGCCCGAGCCAGCGCAGGCTGTCCATAATCTCCTGCACGGAGCCTTCCACGTAGCGCGCGCGGTCGGTATCCTCAATGCGCAGGATGAACACGCCCCCATGCTTGCGTGCAAACAGCCAGGTGAACAGGGCGGTGCGAATGTTGCCGATATGCGGCGAACCTGTTGGGCTGGGTGCGAACCGTACGCGCACTGTGCCCGATGTGCTCACTTCCCCCACGTAGACGCTTCCTCCTCTAACGCACGCTCTGTCGGCGGATAGTTTCGACGCGCGGGGGGCGTAAACCTTTCCAGGGCTAAGCCGCGAGCGGGGAGGCAGGGTGGGGGCTTTTTCGGCTCACCAGGAGGTTCGCCCTCCAGCTGAACACGTTTGGAGGGCGAGGCTCCTGCCGAGCCGTCGCGATAGGTTGAAACCGCACTGGAATGCGCACGACGAACGGCAGAGGCGGAAAGCGCAACGGTCATCCCCTTGTCATGCTGAGCGTAAGCGAAGCATCTCTAGAGACCCTTCGCTGCGCTCAGGGTGACAAAGAGGATAGGACTTGAGACGCCTGCGAATTTCCCCCTTGTCATGCTGAGCGTGAGCGAAGCATCTCCGTAAACCCTTCACTGCGCTCAGGGTGACAAGGAGAGAAGTTGCTACTCAGCCATTGCGACGGGCTAAAGCCACACTGACGTGCGCCACGACGAACAGGTGGGGCAAGGGAGGCTCGTCGTGAAGCACGGCAGTGCTGCCTCTATGGAGGCAGACACCTCTTGTCCGTAGACGGGCTCCCAAGTCGCGTTACACGACAGGTCTCCACCCCCACGCCCTCGCCTCGCGCAGGCGTTGCAACACCTGCTCGCGCGTGGCGGTGCCCGTCGTGCCAATCTGCTGGATAGTAATCGAAGCCACCAGCTGCCCCACCTGCGCCGCTTCTATCAGGCTTGCGCCACTACAGAGAGCACACACCATGCCTGCGGAGGTACTGTCGCCCGCGCCAACGATATCGATTTCGCCCGTCACGGGCACGGCGGGCACATGCGCAACCTCCTGCCCCTCTACGACCAGCACGCCCTGCTCGCCTACTGTGAGGAAGACGGGCTTGCCCGTGCGTTCGGAGAGACGCTTGCCCGCCTCTCGCGCCTCCTCCAGCGGGCACACGCCTTCCCAATCAGGCTGGAACACACGCTTCGCCTCACGCGCGTTGGGCTTTACCAGCAGGCTGTGGTACTCGCCGATGCGGGCGCGCGAGTCCGCCAGAAACACCTTCTGTGGATACGACCGCGCCAGCTGGCAAATCTCCTCGCGCACGCGGTCGGTCACGACGCCGCAGTTGCGTTCCTCTACCTGGTCTGCCACAATGACACCGTCCATCTCTGGCACAAACTTGCGCAACAGGGAGATAATTTGCTCTTCCCATTCTGGCTCCAATGGCTGACGGTTTTTGATGTCCAGCCTGTTGATTTCATGGACACGTCCGTCTAGTTCGCGCAGCATGGGCTTGGTGTAAGTTGGCGTGAAACGTCCGGGATGCTGCAGCACGCCGTCCACGTGAACCCCCCTCGCGCGCAGTTCGCGCAGCAGGTCATGTCCCAACCCGTCCTGCCCGATGAGGGTCAGCGCATAGGTCTGCACGTCCAGGGCGCGCAGGTTGTTGGCGACGGTTCCCCCTGCGCCTGGGCTGTTACGTATCTCCACTACCTGATACGCCTCCAGTCCTGTCTCCAGGGAGGTCTCGCTGAGCGCACGGTCGATGAAGAGGTAATGGTCTAAGAAGAAGTCGCCGACAACCATCACCTTGTGTCGTGGGAAGCGTTGTAGAAGTTGTTGCAGGCGCTCTTCCGTCATCCGTCTTCCTCCAAGTGGTGCAGGATGCGGTGGTAAAGGTTCGGGAGAGTCACTCGATGGTCGCCGCTGAAGTAGAAGCTCTCCCCGCCGTCGGCGACTGTGCGCACCAGGATGGTTTTCCAGGGGCGGTAGTAGTATCGGGGGTCGGTCTTAGGCGCCTCCTTGCTCAGGTCGCCCTCCAAAGGTATCAGGTCGAACACAGCAGTGGTGAAATGCTTGATTTCACGTCCTTCCTGATGCGCGACGTTGCGCGCCATAGAGAGCGCCTTCAGGTACACCTCTGGCGCCATCACCGCTGAGCCAAACGTCATCATCACGCCACCCTCCAGCTGCGAGACGGTGTGCGCAAAGACGAGGAAATCCGTGTAGGACGCCG
>JANWXG010000243.1 GCA_025057335.1 bacterium
GACATCGCCCCAACCCTGCTGGAGATAGCCGGGCTGCACGTTCCCTCCGAGATGCAGGGACGCAGCCTGATGCCCCTCATCCGCAGAGAAATAGGCGAATGGCGCAACGAGGCGTTTGTGCAGATTAGCGAGTCGATGGTGGCGCGCGCCCTGCGCACGGAGCGCTACACTTACTGCGCGGTCGCCCTGGGCAAGGAGGGCTGGAACGACCCCTACAGCGACCGCTACACGGAGTGGTACCTGTATGACCTCTACGCCGACCCGCATCAGTTGGTCAACCTGGCGGGGAGACGGCAGTATGAAGCGGTTGCGCAGGATTTGCGCGAGCGCCTGCGCAGCAGGATACGCGAAGTAGAGGGCATGGAGGTGCAGATAGACCCCTGTCCCATACCCCCATAGGAGCGTGCCATGCGTCCTGGCAAGTTGCCCAACATCCTTTGGCTCACTTGGGAAGACGCCACGGTCACGCTACGTTGCTTTGGCGACCCCTACGCCTACACGCCGAACATTGACCGGGTGGCGCAGGAAGGCGTGCGCTTCGTCAACGTGTTTACCCATTCGCCAGTGTGTGCGCCGTCGCGCTCGGGGATTATCACGGGGATGTATCCGACCAGCATCGGTTCGCACCATATGCGCTGCGCCGCCGTACCGCCTCCCTTCGTGCGTACGCTCCCAGAGCTGTTGCGCGAACGCGGCTACTACTGTACCAACAACGTCAAGACCGACTACAACTTCATACAACATCCTGAGGTCAAAGGGGCAGACGACTACCCGCACGATGCATGGGACGAGTGCAGCCGTCAGGCGCACTGGCGCAACCGCCCGGAGGGGACGCCCTTCTTCTCGGTGTTCAACTTTATGGACACGCACGAAAGCCGTATCCGCATTGAGGAGGAGTGGCTTTTGAAAGAACTGGAGGCTCTCCCCCCTGAAGCACGGCATCCGCCAGAGAGGGCGCGCGTGCCCGCTTACCATCCCGACACTCCCACGGTGCGCAGGGACTGGGCGCGCCACTACGACACCGTGAGCCTCGTAGACCAGCGGATTGGCGAACTCTTGCGCCAGCTGGAGGAGGATGGGCTGTTGGAGGAGACCATCCTCTGGCTGTGGAGCGACCATGGACCGGGCATGCCTCGTATGAAGCGATGGATATACGACGGGGGTATTCATGTGCCCCTGATTATTCGTGTGCCCGAGCGGTATCGCGAGTTGGTATGTCCCAACGACCCGACCGCATGGCAGCCTGGCGGCGTCAACGATGACTTGATTGCTGTGGTAGACTACGCTCCGACGATGCTCTCCATCATCGGCGTTCAGCCGCCGGAGTGGATGCAAGGACAGGCGTTCCTGGGCAAGTATCGCGCCCTCGCTCGGCAATATGTGTTCGCCGCGCGTGACCGCATGGACGAAACCTACGACCTGATACGGGCGGTGCGCGACAAGCGTTACAAGTACATCCGCAACTTCCTGCCTCATCTGCCCTATGCGCAGGAGATACGCTACGCAGAGGAGACTCCCAGCCTGCAGGAGATGCGCCGTCTGCATGCGGAAGGGCGTCTGGAGCCAGCGGTCGCGCAGTTTTTCCAACCCTCTAAACCTGTGGAGGAGCTCTATGATATACAGAGCGACCCCGACGAGGTGCGCAACCTCGCGGGCGACCCGCGTTACCAGCCTGTGCTGGAGCGGATGCGTCGGGAGCTGTACAGGTGGATGGAGGAGACAGGCGACCTCGGTCTGATTCCTGAGCCGCTACTGGACGAGATGATGCGCCCGGAAGGCACTTTCTCCCAGACCAGTGCTCCCGTGGTGCGGGCGACGCCCCTGGGATCGGGACAGTGGCGAGTGATCTGGCGCTGCGGCACGCCGGGCGCGTCCATCATCTACCGGAGGCGGAATCCTGACGGTGCAGCCGACCGCTGGCAGCTGTACACACGCCCGCTCCTCTGTCGCGAAGGCGAGGAGCTGGTCGCCAAGGCATGCCGGCTGGGCTGCCGCGACAGCGCGGAGACCGTCTACCGAGTTGGCTCGCCGCCTCCCGAGTCGAAAGCGCAGCATCACTCCCCTCCCGACTGGCACAGAAGCCTGCGTCGCAACGGCGTACTCCAGCGTCTGCTACGGCTGAAAGCACTGGACGGTAGAACGGACGAAAGCGCCCTGCGCCAGTACGAGCGCGCCCTGCGTGACCGACATCCTGCCATGCGCTACTGGGCGGTGGTCGGTTTGCAAAACGCCTGCTCCGATGAGCCGACCCGAAAGCGGTTTCTCCCCGCGCTGCGACAACTGCGGAACGACCCCTCGGAAGTGGTGAGAGTGGCGCTGGCAGAGACGCTCTGCCTCTGGGGCGACCTCTCGGCGGCACGCCAGCTGTTGGCGCCGCTGCTGGTTCATCGTCAGGAGCACGTCCGTCTGTTCGCGATCAGCGTGCTACGACGGTGTAGTGCGCTGGCGAGGCAGCTGATGGCGCCGTTGCAACGCGCGCGGGAGGACAGGAGCGAGGACGTGCGCAAAGCGGCGCAGACCGTCTTGGAACGGGTAGAGAGGGGGGACTCTCTGCACGAAACGAGGTGCTCGTGATGGCTTCGGCGTTCGTTCCCAAAGCGCAGATAGAGACAGGAGACGACTGGCGCAGGCGGATGCCCGCCGCTTTCCATGTGATGCTCAAGCCGACAGGGGCGGCATGTAACCTCGACTGTCAGTACTGCTTCTACTTGCGCAAGGAGGCGCTTTACCCTGGCGTCTCTTCACGTATGAGCGAGGAGGTACTGGAAGCCTTCACGCGCGAATACCTGCAGGCGCAGTGCGTCCCTGAGGTGCACTTTACCTGGCAGGGCGGAGAACCGACACTGCTGGGTCTGGACTTCTTCCGCAGGGCAGTGCAACTGCAGCGTCAGTACGCCAGACCGGGCGTCGCCGTGTACAACTCCCTGCAGACCAACGGCGTGCTGCTGGACGACGATTGGTGCCGCTTCCTGAGGGAGAACCGCTTCCTAGTGGGGCTGAGCCTCGACGGCCCGAAAGACCTGCAAGACGCCTACCGGGTGGACAAGCGAGGGCGTGCTACGTTCGATAAGGTATACCGCGCCTTGAAGTTGTTGCAGAAGCACAAGGTAGATTACAACGTGCTGTGCGTGGTCAACAGGCTCAACAGCCAGCATCCCCTACGGGTGTATCGCTTTTTCCGAAGAGAGGGTGTCCAGTTCATCCAGTTCATCCCTGCCGTGGAGCCAACTCCTGAGGGCGGAGTGACAGAGTGGACGGTTCCCTCGCAGGCGTGGGGCGAGTTCCTGTGCGCCGTGTTCGACGAGTGGGTGCGCCGGGATGTGGGCAGGGTGTTCGTGCAGCATTTCGATGTGGCGTTGGAGGCATGGCTGGGCATGGAGCCGAGCCTGTGCGTGCACGCGCGCACCTGCGGGGGGTGTCTGGCGATGGAGCGCAACGGCGACCTCTTCTCCTGTGACCACTACGTCTCCCCGCACTACTTCTTGGGCAACATCCGCGAGATGCCGCTCGCGCAGATGGTAGCGTCGCCCTTCCAGCGGCAGTTTGGTAGAGACAAGTGGGAACGTTTGCCCCGATACTGCCGCGAGTGCGAAGTGCTGTTTGTCTGTCACGGTGGCTGCCCTAAAGACCGCTTTGCGCATACTCCTGATGGCGAGGAAGGGCTGAACTATCTGTGCGAGGGCTACAAACGCTTCTTCACGCACATTGCGCCCTACATGCGGGAGATGGCTCGGCTAATTCGTGCTGGACAGCCAGCGTCACGTATCA
>JANWXG010000244.1 GCA_025057335.1 bacterium
AAGGGGGGCGGCTCGGCAGGAGCCGCGCCCTCCAGAGAGACAAGGTTTCACGCCACGCCCAGCAGCTCCTTGCACTTGTCGACGGCAGTGGCTGCGTCGGGGGCATAGCCGTCGGCGCCAATCTGGTCTGCCCACTCCTGCGTGACGGGCGCTCCGCCCACAATGAGCTTCACCTGCGGGCGCAATCCCTCCGCGTCGAAGGCTTTGATGACCTCGGGGATGTAGGTCATGGTCGTGGTCAATAGGGCAGACATGCCCACAATCTGGGCGTTATGCTCCTTGGCGGCGGCGACAAACTTGTCTGCCGTCACGTCCACTCCTAGGTCTACCACCTTAAAGCCCGCGCCTTCCACCATCATGGCGACCAGGTTCTTGCCGATGTCGTGCAGGTCGCCACGTACTGTGCCAATCACCATCGTACCTATCGGCTGCACGTCGGTCGCCACCAGCAGGGGACGCAGGATTTCCATTGCCGCCTTCATCGCGCGCGCCGCCACCAGAATCTCCGGGACGAAGTACTCGCCGTTCTTGAACTTCTCCCCCGCGACGGACATCCCCGCAATCAGCCCTTCATCCAGTATCTGCTTGGGGGTCACGCCCGCGTCTATCAGCTTCTGGGTCAGTTCTACCGCCTCGTTCCGTTTGCCTTCCAGTATCGCTTGAGCCAGCGCCTTGAGTTCCTCCTGCATCGTCTTCCTCCTGTAGTTACTCTAATCAGGTTCCTGCTTGCTTCGTCCAGGACCACTCTGACGGTGGTCTTCGTACGTGATTGTATATAACCCAATTGTTCTCTGTCAAGCCGAAACTCCTGCCCGGGCGGAGGCAAGCGGCGAAATCTAGAAGCAAATCGAGCGGACAGCCTTCCCTAGGCTGCGGGGCGGGAAGGGCATCCTCTTCTGGAAGGAGAATTTGTCAGCAGGACACGCCCGCTACCCGAACGTGCGGAGGTGCAGTATGGCACACGAGGTCTCCCTCGCAGTGAAGCTAGGCTTCCAGCCAGGCGATAAGGTGCTTATCGTGAACGCCGACGATGTGGGCATGAGCTACGCCGCTAACCAGGCGACCATTCAGGGCATGGAGAGGGGGCTTATCACCGCAGGTTCTATCATGGTGCCCTGTCCTTGGTTCTTGCACATCGCGGAGTACGCGCGCAAGCATCCGAAGGCGGACTTCGGCATCCACCTGACTCACACCAGCGAATGGCAGTACTATCGTTGGGGACCCGTCGGCGACCGATGTCAGCTGAAAGGGCTGATTGACCCGCAGGGCTACCTGTGGCGCGACGTGCCGCAGGTGTACGCAAACGCCACTCCAGAGCAGGCGCTCCTGGAGGCGCGCGCCCAAATCCGAATGGCACTGGAGAACGGCATCGACATCACCCATCTCGACTCGCACATGGGCACCCTGCAGTATAGCGAAAAATACTTCTACGAGGTGTACATCCCGCTGGCGAAGGAGTTCAACCTACCCGTCAGGATGGGTTCTCAAGAGCTGCTGGCTCAGTTCGGCTATCCCGACATGCGCCAGCGCGTGCGGGAGCAGGGCATCCTCTTCCCCGACTACTTGATTCACGGCGGGCGCAAACCGGGCGAGAGCGTCACGCAGTACTGGAAGCGGACCTTGCGTGCCCTACAGCCTGGGGTAACGGAGCTGTATATCCACCCCGCTCTGCCGACGGAGGAGATGCAGCACATCGCGGGCTCCTGGCGGGACCGCGCGGAGGAGTTTCGGCTGTTCACTACCGACGCCGAGATACGCCGTATCCTCAAAGAGCAAGATGTCAAGCTGATTGGCTGGCGCGCTATCCGCGACCTGCAGCGGCAGGAGAAGAAGAGAAGTTGAGGTAGAATCGGAGAGGAAATCCTACCACAACGAAGACATCACGGTCTGATCTGGAGGACTCTGCATGAATTACGACGTGAAAGACCTTGCCCTCGCAGACATGGGGCAGCGGCGCATCGAATGGGCGGAGCAGGATATGCCCGTGCTGCGCCGCATCCGCGAGCGGTTCTCCCGCGAGAAACCGCTGCAGGGAGTGCGTCTTGCCGCCTGCCTGCATGTCACCACGGAGACCGCGAACCTGGTAATCACCCTGAAGGCAGGCGGGGCGCAGGTGGCGCTGTGCGCCTCCAATCCGCTGTCCACTCAGGATGATGTGGCAGCGGCGCTGGTCAAATATCACGGAATCCCTGTCTTCGCGATAAAGGGCGAAGACCACGACACCTACTACCGACACATCCACGCCGTGCTGGACACGCGACCGCACATCACGATGGACGATGGCGCTGACCTTGTTTCCACCCTGCACTCGCAACGGCAGGAGCTGCTGGAGGAGGTGCGCGGCGGCACGGAGGAGACCACGACGGGCGTCATCCGTCTGCGCGCGATGGCAAAGGACGGCGTGTTGCGCTACCCCATCATTGCGGTCAACGACGCCGATACCAAACACCTGTTTGACAACCGCTACGGCACAGGGCAAAGCACTATCGACGGCATCCTGCGCGCCACCAACATCTTGCTGGCGGGGCGCACGGTGGTCGTCGCGGGCTACGGCTGGTGCGGGCGCGGCGTTGCCATGCGTGCGAAGGGCATGGGCGCGCACGTCATCGTTACGGAGGTGGACCCGCTGCGCGCGCTGGAGGCGGTGATGGACGGCTACCAGGTGATGCCGATGGCAGAGGCAGCTCGCGTCGGCGACGTGTTCGTCACCCTGACAGGCGACATCCACGTCCTCCGCGAGGAGCATTTCGCCGTGATGAAATCGGGGGCGATTGTCGCCAACTCTGGGCACTTCAATGTGGAGATCGATATCGACGCGCTGGAGCGGATGAAGGTGTCCAAACGGCGCATCCGCGAGTTCGTGGACGAGTACGTGCTGGCGGATGGGCGCAAGGTGTTCCTGCTGGGCGAGGGGCGTCTCATTAACCTCGCCGCTGCGGAGGGGCATCCCGCCAGCGTGATGGACATGAGCTTCGCCAACCAGGCGCTGTGCGCGGAACACATCTATCGGCACGCCGACACACTTGAGAAGCAGGTATATCGCGTGCCATTGGAAATCGACCGCGAGATTGCCCGCTTGAAGCTGGAAGCGATGGGCGTGCGCATCGACACGCTCACGCCCGAACAGCAGGAGTATCTCACTTCGTGGGAGATGGGAACGTAAGGCAAGCGGAATAAACTCCCCCTCTCCCGCAAGAGGGCGGGAGAGGGGGAACGTCAGGAGTTACTCGTCCCCGACAGCTCCGAAGTTGGAGAGGATCACGCCAAAGTCCAGCAGGCTGACCTCCTCGTCGCCGTCCAGGTCTGCGTTGGCATTCCAGTTGCTATCACCGGGCAGCGAGCCGAAGGCAGCCAGCAGTTGACCGAAGTCCAGCAGGCTCACCTCGTTGTCCCCATCGATGTCGCCGTTAATGAGGGTCACGTCCTGCCCAGTGACCTCCTGCGCCACACCGAGTGTGACCTCCGCGATGTTCACGCGCAGCCAGTGACTGGCTTTGAAGGAGACCTCGTACGTGCCTGGCTCCACCCACAGCGAGTACCTGCCGTTGCGGTCGGTGAGAATGGTGCGTGTGGTCTCGCCGCCGCCCTGCTTGCGCAGGCGCACGGAGATAGGCACCAGCGAGGGGTCACCCAGGTAGTCTCCCAAGGTGATTGCACCGCGAATGACCGCCAGCTTGCCATACAGCACGAAGGAGCAGTTCCAGCGGTCTTTCGGGTCTTGTCCCGCCTTGGGTTGGATGGTGGGAGGGTTGAACACCTCGAACC
>JANWXG010000245.1 GCA_025057335.1 bacterium
GACCACACAGACTCTGAGCGGATTATCCATCGCTACCGTTCACGAGGGCGGGCGCACCGTGGAGAGCGCGGTGCCCCCTCTTCCCCCACTGAGCGTCTACAAGGCGCCTGTTCGTCTCCGCACGCTGGCTCCGCGTGCTACTGGCGTACGCAAGGTAGAGCTCCGCTTGCAACGTCAAGAGGGCAAACAGAAAGTGACGCTGGGCACCGCCGAGGTGACCCTGCGCATTCGCCAGCCGCAGGAGCCGCACAAGCGCACCTTCCTCAGCGCAGTGGATGGCAGTGTGCAGTACTACGCGGTGTTGCCCGCGCGGCGGCTGAGCAACGATTCGTCCCCTCCTGCCCTCGTGCTCACCCTGCACGGCGCGGGTGTGGAAGCCATCGGTCAGGTGGAAGCCTATTCTCCTAAGACGTGGGCGACCCTGGTGGCGCCTACCAACCGCCGTCCATATGGGTTCAACTGGGAGGAATGGGGCAGGCTGGATGCGCTGGAGGTGCTCGACCTCGCACAAAAACGCTGGCGCACCGACCCTTACCGGGTGTACCTCACCGGTCACTCGATGGGCGGTCACGGTACCTGGCATGTGGGCTTAACGCATCCCGACCGTTTCGCCGCCATCGCGCCGAGCGCTGGGTGGGTGAGCATCTGGACGTATGGCACTAGCGCGCGGCTCGGGCAGCGCGAGGGCAACGGCAGTACACGGCGCACCCCGACGGAGGAGTTTCTGTTGCGATGTGCCTCGCCCAGCGATACCCTGGCGCTGGTGCGCAACAGCCTGAAGCAGGGCGTATATGTGCTGCACGGCGATGCGGACGAGGTCGTGCCTGTCACCGAGTCGCGTCGGATGCGCGACCAGCTGAACTCCTTTCACCGTGACTTCGTTTACCACGAACAGCCGGGCGCAGGGCACTGGTGGGACGCCTCCGATGAGCCAGGCGCGGACTGCGTGGACTGGGCGCCGCTGTTTGAGCTCTTCGCTCGCCGACGTTTGCCCACTGAAGATAGCGTGCTGCATGTAGAGTTTACCACTGCCAGTCCGGGCGTCTCCGCCTCCTGTTACTGGGTGACCATCTACCAGCAGGAACGGCAGATGCAGCACAGCACTGTGAACCTGCGCTACGAGCCGGGCAGGCGACGTTTCGTAGGCTCCACGAGCAATGTGGCGCTGCTGTCGCTGAGCGTGGAGCATGTCCCTCCTAGCGCGCCGCTCAGCGTAGAGCTGGACGGTCAGTCGCTGGGTAACCTGCCTTACCCCGCCCGTGAGAAGCGTATCTGGCTGGCAAGGGAGGGCGGGCAGTGGAGGCTTACCTCCCGTCCGTCGCCAGAGAGGAAATCGCCCGAGCGATACGGCGGCTTCAAAAGCGCCTTTACCCGCCGTCCCGTGCTAGTGTATGGCACACAGGGCACTCCCGAGGAGAACGCCTGGGCGCTGGCAAAGGCGCGCTATGACTCCGAGACTTTCTGGTATCGTGGCAATGCCACCTTCGAGGTCATCCCCGACACGGAGTTTCAGCCCGAACGCTACCGCGACCGCAACGTGATACTGTATGGCAACGCCCAGACCAACGCCGCATGGAGGCTGCTACTCGAGGACAGCCCTGTGCAAGTAAACCGGGGAGCGGTAGCAGTGGGGAACAGAACCTTCAGCGGGGAAGGGCTGGCTTGCCTGTTCGTACGACCGCGCAAAGGCTCAGACACGGCGCTGGTAGGCGTCGTGGCAGGCACAGGTCTGGCGGGGATGCGACTGACCGACCGCCTGCCCTACTTCACGGCGGGCTCGGGCGTGCCCGACTGTCTGGTGCTCTCCACCGAGATGTTGACTCTGGGCGTGGACGGCGTGCTGGGGGCAGGATTCTTCGGCGTGGACTGGAGCGTGCAGAGCGGTGAGTTCGTGTGGAAGTGAACCCCGTGCGGCGCTCCGCGGTAGGAGGCTGACACGATGAAAATCCTCATCCTTGGCGGCACCGGTTTGATTAGCACCGCCATCACGCGCCAGCTGCTGGAGCGAGGATACGATGTGACCCTCTTCAACCGGGGCAAGACGCCGCCGCGCGTGCCCGCAGGGGCGAAATTCCTGCACGGCGACCGACGCGACTACCCCACTTTTGTCCAGCAGATGCGCGAGGCGGAGACCTTTGACTGCGTGATAGAGATGATTGGCTACGTGCGCGAAGACGCGGAGAGCCTCGTGCAGGCGTTTGCGGGGCGCACGGCGCAAGTGGTCTTCTGCAGCACCGTAGATGTGTACCAGCGTCCCGCCTCGCGCTATCCCTACCGCGAGGATGAACCCCTGCGCGGTCTGAGCGATTACGCCCGCAACAAGATTGTCTGCGAGCAGGTGCTGCGAGAGGCGCACGAGCGCGGCGATTTCGCCGTGACCATCCTGCGTCCCGCGCACACTTACGGCGAAGGCGGTAGCCTGATCCACTCCTTCGGCTGGAGCACCACCTACATCGACCGCCTGCGCAAGGGCAAGCCGATTGTGGTGCATGGCGACGGACAGTCGCTGTGGGTGTCGTGTCACGTGGACGATGTAGCGCGAGCGTTCGTGAACGCCATCGGTAACCCGCGTGCGCTGGGCAAGGCGTACCATGTGACAGGCGAGGAGTGGATGACCTGGAACCAGTATCATCAGAAGGTGGCGCAGGCGATCGGCGCACCCGAGCCGACGCTGGTGCACATCCCGACCGACCTGCTGGCTCGGCTCGCGCCTGAACGGGCGGGCATCTGCGCAGTGAACTTCCAGTTCAACAACATCTTCGACAACAGCGCGGCGCACGCCGACCTCGGGTTTGAATACACGATACCCTTTGTGGAGGGCGCACGCCGCACGGTTGCCTGGCTGGACGCACACGGCGCGGTCGCCAACAGCGACGAGGATACCCTAGAGGACAGGGTGATTGCGGCTTGGAACCGGTTGTCGGAGGAGATGAGAGCAGCGGTGGCAGGGGTATAATCGGGTTGATACACAGTGCAGGGAGTGAGTAGGATGTACCGTCGCACGAAGAGCGACAGGGTGTTCTCCATCGTCAAGCGGGTGAAGGATTACCTCTCGGCGCGCTATGGGCAAGCGGTGGAGCACGTCCTGCTGTACGGCTCGTGTGCGCGTGGGGTAGCCCGCGAGAGCTCCGACATCGACCTGCTAGTCGTTGTTCGCGAGCCGTTGTCATCTCAGCAAGTTCGCAGGGAGCTGAGTGACCTGTTGCTGGATATCCTGCTGGAGGAGGGGGAGCTGATCTCCGTGTTGGTCGTTCCCAAGACCTACTTCGACGCGAGCGACTCTCCATTTCTTCGGCAGGTGAAGGGAGAAGCCGTGCTGGTATGAGCGCAGTGCAAGACCTGATTGCAAAAGCGGAGCGATTTTTGCGGACGGCGGAGAAAGCGATAGAGCTTGGCGACTACGACACCTGTGCCTCGCGCTGCTACTATGCCATGTTTTACTTAGCGGAGGCAGCTCTGCTGACCAGAGGGATCACAGCCTCCTCGCATAAGGGAGTCATCACGCTGTTTGGACAGCACTTTGTCAAACCAGGTACTCTCCCCAGAGACTTGGGAAAGGCTCTTGCTGAGGCATACGACAAACGGCTGATAGGTGACTACGCCACAGGTCTGGGAATCACTCGCGAAGACGCGGAGGAGTTACTGCAGACTGCCCAGCATTTTGTCCAGCAAGTCAGCGATTACTTGCAACGTCAGCCTTAGCCTCGCGTCCGAGCGGGCAAGTGCACCTTTCTTAGCAACGCT
>JANWXG010000246.1 GCA_025057335.1 bacterium
GGACCTCCCGACAGTACCAGCCCCCGTGGCTGGCGACGCGCAATCTCGGAGGCGGGGGTGTCTGCTGGGATAATCTCGCAGAACACGTGACACTCGCGGATGCGCCGCGCGATGAGCTGGGTGTACTGCGCCCCGAAGTCGATGACGAGAACCGTTTCCGTACTGGGTGGAGACGACATCATCAGCAGCTCCATTTGAAATGTTTCGATAGCGTCCTACCAGGGATG
The DNA here is from genome assembly GCA_025057335.1 of bacterium. Classification (GTDB taxonomy): domain Bacteria; phylum Armatimonadota; class HRBIN16; order HRBIN16; family HRBIN16; genus HRBIN16. Next base: position 228 of record JANWXG010000246.1, read on the forward strand.
AGTTTGAGATTGGAGGAAGACATTCCTTTATGCCCTCCAGGTGAAGCATCTCAACAGACGAGATTGCTCGCTCAGCTCAGGATGGCGGAGAGCGCACTGACGTGCGCCACTACTAGCCCGAAAGTGTACACGACGCCCTCTTTAGCCTGTCGTGAAGCACGTGAGTAATTCTGGACAAACAGCGGGGACTTCAGAATGACGGGGAGAAGGGGGTATCCTCTGCACAGCAAAGAGATTGTCGGGGCAGCCCTACAGCCGCCCCGACACGAGAGCCGTGTTGGAGGGGCTTACACTCCCTCCTGCGTGCTGGCGGCTAGCTGCGGATTGTAGAGCGCAGCCATCGCGTGCGTGATTTTGGCAAACTCCTGCCGCAGGTAGTCTGGCTCCAGCACTTCCGCATCCGCTCCCCAGGACAGAATCCACCACGAAATCTCCTTCGTGCCGTAGGTCTCGGCGGTGCAAATCATGCTGCCATCTGGCTGCATCTCGGTCTTGTAGAAGCGCCTGCCGTGCGTGTCCTTGACGATGTGCGCCACGCGAGGGGAGAATTTAATCTTCACAATGACCTCGTCGGTCTTGCCCCACACGCCCCACGACCGCTCGAACCAGGTGTCGGGGTCGAAGCGGGTGGGTTTGCGGAACTTCTGCGGCAGCATCTCCGCCTCTCGGATGCGAGAGACGCGGAATAGGCGCACTTCACCGTGGCGCTCGGAGAAGGCGAGCAGGTACCAGTGGTGCTCGCGGAAGGTGAGATGCAGCGGGTGGATGACGATCTCCTCTTCCTGGTTGGTGGACGCTGCCCAGTAGCGAATGCGCACCTTGCGCCGCAGCGCGAAGGCGTTTTGCAGCGTGAGCATGATGGTCTGGAAGGCGAAGTAGTTGGCGTAGGTGTCGGTGTCGATGCTCACGTGCTGCTTGAGCCGCTCCACTTCGCGCTGGGTCGCTGAGTCCAGCATGGAGCGAATCTTGTTCATCGCGTTCTGCAGGTCTTTGGCGAAGATGCTGCCCTGCATAATCGCCGGGTTGGACGCAGCGATTTCGAGCGCCAGCGCCTCCTGTGGGGTAAAGCGGATGGGCTCGAGGGAGGTCTGCGGCTCCAGTACGTACTGTCTCTGCCTGCGGCTGTAGCGCTTCGCTAGCAGGTCGTTGTTCTCCAGAAGTCTCAGGTACCGGTATACCGTGCGCTCAGACACTCCCAGCTTCTCCGCCAGTCGCTTGGGCGTCAAGTCCTCCTGCCGATGGATCTCCTTCATCAGCGTGAGGAGACGCTCTGTCTTCGGGCGTCTGGCTTGGAAACCATACACGTTGGCTTCGGGCATGTCGCAATCCTCCGTATTTCATTTTTACCGTCATCGCCACACATGATGGTTTGACGGTTCACCCTGTCACTTCTATCTTATATCATACTACGCTCACATGTCAAGCACTCGATTCAGCAGACTGAATGTCTCTGCAAAAACTATTGTTTGCAGTCAAGTATCTACATTCACTCGTTACGGGAAGCAGTTTTCGCCCCCATAGCCCACTGTATCCAGAAAGGATGTTTGCTACGGGGGTGATTCTGCCTCTCCAGCGACGGAGAGCGCAGGCGAGTAGAGAGGGCTTCAGCGCTGCCCGCTATCTCCGGTTATTGGACGAAATTTACCTTTCAAGGGAGCGCAAATCTGTTCCAGAACAGGTATCTGCAAGCTACTCGCCGTTCAGCAGCTCTTTTAGCCGACGCAGGTTTTCGGGATGCATCTTCTCGGCGTCTGGCGTTTCGAGGATGACGGGCAAGTGCCACAATCGAGGCTCCTGTAGTAAAATACGAAAGGTTTCCCTGCCAAGTTCCCCGTCGCCGATATGTTCATGCCTGTCGACACGGCTACCCAGTGTTTTTTTAGCGTCGTTGACGTGGATCACTTTCAGCCTGTCCAACCCGATGACCCTGTCGAACTCGTCCAGCGTGGCGGAGAAAGCCTCCTGAGTGCGAATATCGTAGCCTGCTACGAAGACGTGGCAGGTGTCGAAGCACACACCCACTCGCTCGGAGCCGCTTGCTGCATCGATGACGCGAGCAAGATGCTCGAAGCGGTAGCCCAGGTTCGTGCCTTGACCTGCGGTCGTCTCTAGGGCAATGCCCACGCGCATGCCTTCGGTTTGCTGCAGCAGCAGGCGCACGCTCTCTCCCAGCACACGCAGCCCTTCTTCCTCTGTTGAGTCGAGGTAGGCTCCCATGTGCGTTACTACCCAGGGGATGCCCAGTGCCTCCGCACGCTGTAGCTCCTCCAGAAAGGCTTCGCGGCTGCGTTGCAAGATGTCTGCGTTGGGAGCGGCGAGGTTAATTAGGTACGAGTCGTGCGAGATGATGGTGTCAATACCCGTGTCGTGACGCGCCCGCTCAAACGCGCGGATGTCCTCCTCGGACAGGGGGCGAACACGCCACTGTCGAGGGCTAGCCGTGAACAGCTGCACGGCTGTACAGCCGATTTCGTGTCCTGACGTAATCGCCTTATGTAGCCCCCCTGTAGTGGGCATGTGTGCGCCCAGCAGGCGAGTATGGTGTGACATAGGCGGTTAACCTCTCCGAATGATGGGAATCTGTCGCAGCAGTGTATGGTCTGCCATGCTCTGGATGCTGCACTGCGCGGCAACTGCCTGCGCAATCTGGCGAAACGCCTGTGCCTGCGCCGATTCAGGATGCGCCACAATAGCGGGCACCCCTTCGTCCCCGCTCAGCGAGATGTTCGGGTCGAGAGGGATAGAGCCGAGGAACGGCACTCCCAGCTTCTCCGCCGCGTATTGACCGCCCTTGCCCGCGAAGATGGGGGTTACCTGCCCGCAGTGGGGGCAGGCGAAGCCAGACATGTTCTCGATGATACCCAGGATGGGTATTGTCCTGCCCAGCCCCTCTTCCAGCTTGCGGAACATGGCGACCGCCTTGCCCGCGATAGTGAACGCTACATCCTGCGGTGTCATCACGATGACGACGCCTGTGATGGGCACCGATTGCGAGAGCGTCATGGGAGCGTCGCCCGTGCCCGGAGGCAGGTCTACCACCAGGTAGTCCTGTTCGCCCCAGCGCACATCGGTAAGCAGCTGTCGCACAGTACCCGCCACCATCGGACCGCGCCACACCACCGCCTGGTCGTCGGGCAGGAGGAAGCCCAGCGACATCATGCGCACACCGTAGCGCTCAATGGGGACAATCTTCTCGCCGATGACCCTGGGAGTCTCGTGCGTGCCCATCAGCAGGGGAATGGAAGGACCATACACATCGGCGTCCAGCAGTCCTACCTTCGCGCCCAGCTGCGCCAGCGCCACCGCCAGGTTGACGGAAACGGTGCTTTTGCCGACGCCGCCCTTGCCGCTGGCAACCGCAACCACATGCTTGACCTCTGGCAGGATATCCTCCGCACCCAACTGTCTTGAACGCACTTGTGCGGTCATCTCCACGTTGACTGACTTCACGCCGGGAACGCGCAG
>JANWXG010000247.1 GCA_025057335.1 bacterium
CCCCATCAGCAGGTACTCGTGACCGCATACGGGATGCATGAGTTCGAACACGTTCACGCCCGACCAGCAGAAGAATCGCCCTCTCGCCCGCGCATAGCGTCGCGTGTTCCGGTACGCTTCAAAGTGGATGCGCCGACGGTCAGGGGTGAGCCTGGGCTTGATGTGTTCCTCCCACGCCCGACGGTCCTTGACCAGAAAGTCCACATGCTCCGGGGTGGTGTCGTGCAGCTTGTGGCGACGCAACAGAGCCCCGTTACCATCGCGCACCAGGATGGTCTCTTCAGTCTCCTCGACCACCTCTGGCACGAAGTCGATGTCAGCGACCATGTTGAAGGGCCAGCAGAGCTCTATGTCAAACCCGAAGTGGTCGGCGAGGTTTTCGCCTTCGCGGATGTGTCCTTCTGCCACCCAGGTCTTGTAGGTGTCTCCCCAGAAATGCTCGAACACGCCGATTCGGTCGACGGGTTGACGCTTCAGGATATTGTGAATGCGCTCCACGCTGGTCATCGGTTGCATTAGGGTCATCCCTCCACGAACAGGATTTCTCGGCGGGATAGCGGCTTCTCGCAGCGTCACGTCACTCCATGCCCTCCAGCTGAGAATGCGCTACGCATTGCACGAACTCCTTCCCGACAGTGCTGGGTGGAGAGTTCCCTCCCCCTGTTGTCATTCTGAGCGGAGCGAAGAATCTCGTCCAGGCTGTTTCAAGATGCTTCACCTTCGGCTCAGCATGACAGAGGGACGATTGTCACCCTGAGCGTCACCGAAGGGTCTCAGACGCTTCGCCTTCAGCTCAGCATGACAACGAAGATGCTTCTCTTCGTTCCAGCGTCAGCACGACAACACTGGGGTCGCGCTTCGTCGCGACCCCTCGGGCTTTGTGGTTCAGAAACCTTGCTCCCCAGACAGCGCTAGAGGGTCGCGCTCCGTCGCGACCTCTCCAACCTGACAGATCGAAGAGAGACTCGCCCGCCAAATCCTCTTCGTTATTCCGAGCGTCCTTTGTCATTCTGAGCGCAGCGAAGAATCTGTGACCCTTCGCTTGCGCTCAGCATCACACTTTTGCCGTCACCCTGAGCGAAAGTGGAGAGGCGCGACGGAACGCGACCCTCCAACCTGACGGCTCGAAGAGAACTTCGCCCTCTGGATAGAGTTCTCTATGGACAAAACCCCGCCAAGCCATTCCCCCAAACTCCCCCCTCACGGCGGGCAGTGGGTGGGCAAATAGATGAGCGGTCACCTTCGCCTTTACACTTAGCGTAGACTACCCTATCTTCGCCAGCATCTCCCGCAACGCCCTTGTCATGGCACTCTGGTAGTGTTCCACGTCCTGCACGACGAACATGTATCGGTTGCGGCTGCGCGGATAGGGTTGCCAGGTGGTAACGGCATTCTGGTCGCAGGCGACGCGCACAGGCTGGAAAGCGTATACCGCTGAGCCATCCGCCATCCCTAGCGGTACGACCCCGCCCTCGCGTGTCACTGTCAGCCCCGCCGCATGGAGGAAGCTGGGCACAGACCACATGTTGCGCTCCTGCTGACTGTATTTGTGCAGCAGCGCCTGGTCTGGCTGGCGGTAGAGGTAGCTGAGCCAGTCGGATTGACGCAACCGCTCGAACATGTAGAGGAAGAAGTTCTGCAGGCGTGGCGAGAGATGGGGTAACACCTCGGATTGACGAAACCGCCAGTAGGTACTGTAACGTCGCACGCGCCACTCGCCCTCGAAATCCTCGAAGCAGGGGAGCCAGTATAAAGGGCAGGGCAACTCAAACAGCGTGCGGTAGGCGGCTGGGTCTAACGTCACGTTGTACTCCAGCTTGGCGGCGAGCGCTGGGTTGGGAGAACCTGTGCCCGCGTTCACGTACACTCCCGCGCACTTGCGGGCGAAGAGAGCAGGATCGGTCTTGCTGGCAAGGGCAACGTCACGACAGGAGCCGACGATGGTAATTGCCACGCGCTGGCGCGACTGGCGCAGCGTATTCAGGATGAGATTCACCGCCGCACGTTCGGAAGGCGAAGCCTCCATCTGCGTGTCGGTTGGAGATGGCATCGGCTTTGAGGAGCCGACCGACACGGGTACGTTCAGCCCAGTGATGTGATTCAATTGCGCGACCGCCGCCAGGTCGGGGTCGCCGTCAAACTGCGGCGGCGGACGGTCGAGGACTATCCCCTGCAGCTCTATCCTGCCTTGCAGGGCGAGGGAATAGAGTACTGCCAGGTCAAAATGGTCATCTGGGTCGTTGTGCGGACGAAACAGGTCGGTGGTATGGATAAGTGGTACAGGCATTCTCCTCCTCCTGCCTTGTTAGCGTCATTCTGCCATGTGCTACCAGCGCAAACCATCGGATTTGAGTGGTCGCGACGGAGCGCGACCCTCCAGAGAGGTCTTGGAGGGATGCGCTCTGTCGCATCCGCAGACGTACGACGGAGCCGACCCTCCAGAGAGGTCTTGGAGGGATGCGCTCTGTCGCATCCGCAGACGTACGACGGAGCGCGAGCCCCCAACGGATACTGCCGTCAAGAACGGTCGCAGCGAAGCGCGCCCCTCCAATGTTGTCATGCTGAGCCGAAGGCGAAGCATCTCCGAGATTCTTCGCTAGCGCTCAGAATGACAGGAGGCACGTTAACGTCGCCACTTACCAGCACGGACCAGCCCTGCAGCTTGTAGTGAAGCACGTCAGTGCTTCCCCTTGACAAGCGACATAGACTTCAGAATGACGAGAGGGAATGCAGGGCGAGGCTCCTGCGGATTGCACGCGCTATCTTGCCCTTACCCCCCACCCTCTCTCTCAACAGGAGAGGGAAACATCCCCTTCTCCCTCTTGGAGAAGGGGATGGAGGATGAGGAGAGATTGCACACTTGGGACTGACAGGCAAGCTCTCGCCGAGATGCAAGGGCGCAGTAGTGTACGCACGAAGAGCCCTCTCGCGTTCGTCGTGCCGACTGAATCCTACAGGACAGGCATGTCATGCCAAGCGTGCGCGAAGCATGAGAGTTTCTTCGCTGCGCCCTCAGAACGCGCGTCGGATGCCCTTCCCATCAGGCGCCATTGCCCCACGTCCGCTTCGCCAATCCACTCAACGCAAGCAATCCTGTAATGACCAGCGAAAGCGTGCCCCCTTCTGGAACGACCTGGGGGGTAAAGTCGCCGTTGGGCGTCAGGATGAAATCCTGCGAGCGCCGACCAGTGCCTGGCAGCGGAGCATCATACAGCACTCCGTTCAACACGCTCAGACCACCCCATGCGTGGAGATAGCTCTGCGCCAGCGAGAGGGTCAAACTGTCTATTGAGCTGCGGTTGGTACCGTTGAACACGTTGGCGACGCGAAATCGCCCACTGCTAAACGGATTGGCGCCGAAACCGTCGTATAGAGCCTCCCAGATAGCGAGCTGCAACGCAGCACGACCGCGCGCATCTGTCGCGGAGGGACGGTTCTTCCACAGCGCGCCCATTGCCCAGTCTGCTCGCCTCCCGTCGTCCAGCGCGCTGGGGAGGGTGTTCTTCTGCAGAGCGTCCCAAGCGCTACTGGCTACAGCCTGCCTCAAGTCTACACACCACGCCTCCTGCGGATGAGAGTAGCCCTGGATGTTCAGGCGCACTGCTCCGATGTACACCCAGTGGGTGCTGCCGTCGAGGATGGCGTCGGC
>JANWXG010000248.1 GCA_025057335.1 bacterium
GGGTGTCACACGTCTGGAAAAGATTCTGCAGGAAGTAGACCAGTTGACCACTGAAGAGGTTGCCGAGCTAATCAACCGCTTGCAGGTAAGGCTGAAGACAAGCACATCCCATCGCCGCAGGTGGGCGGAGATAGCTGGGAAAGCTCCATATCCCCTGACGGGAGAGGATGCACAAACGTGGGTTTCTCGCACCCGTCGCGAAGCCGACCTGCAACGACAAACTAAACTGGGCTCAGTAGATGAACATCCATGACTTACTGCGAAGCTGTCGGCGCGTTTTCCTCGACACCGCGCCTCTCATTTTCTACGCCGAGCGTCACCCCATCTACTTTCAACTGGTCGAACCTGTCTTTGTCGCTATCGATAGTGGGCAGGTGCAAGCGGTAACTTCCGTGGTGACCCTCGCCGAGTGCCTTGTCCATCCCTACATGAAAGGACTGACGGAACTACAACAGGTCTACTACGACTTAATTACTGCAGGCAACAACACTCTTTTCACACTGCAGGATGCTGAAATGGGCAGAATAGCCGCTCAGATACGTGCTCGCTACCGCGTTGCCCTTCTCGATGCACTTCAGATAGCCACTGCACTGCAGACTGATTGCGATGCACTCCTGACAAATGACCGCGACCTGAAGCGCGTGCAGGAAATCCACATCGTCGTCGTAGAGGAGATTACCATATAGTGCTCCGTTCAGTTGTGAACTTGTGATTGCTTCCGGGATGCCCCACCATTGAAATGGTGGGCTATGAGAGGGACTAACTTGCCTGCGCAGGTTCGTGTAATCCGCGAAGGCGGATTTTCTTCCACCACAGCTACCGATCTCAATCGGGGGAAGGACGCGCGAAACCGTAGACTCACAATGGAACGAAGCAGCAGGTCGCTGACGACGGTCATTTGCTGCCACGTGGGGCTGCTGGGCGTGAGCGCGCCGGAGCGGATGTAGCCTACTCGTCTGCCCGCGCCTGCAGGAATCGGGCGACCTGCTGTAGGCTTTTCCGCGCCACCTCCAGGGCTTCCCGCGCGTCGGCTTCGTTGGGAAGCCCGTCGGGTAGACCACCTGGCAGGGCGTCGGGGTAGCGCGTAGGAATGTAGTACCTCTCCAGCAGTTTGATGTCCGCAGCCAGCTCCGCCAGCGGGTTGCACGGCAGGTCTACGCTCTCCAGCAGGTCGGTGAGCCGATGGGTTCGGGGCACCAGCCCCCCAGCGTGTGCAATCAGCGCCTTGATGGTCTTCTCCACGCATTGCTGCGCGTGGAAGCAGACCTGGTTGTGGATGCCCTCTGCCATCGCCAGCTCCGCCATGCGCAGGTCATCCCGGGCGAACAGCAGCCACTGCTCAGCGGGGGCGCTCATACAACACCTTCCCCTTTTCCCAAATCTCGTGCCTCACGAAGGGACGTTCCTGCAGCAACCGCTCGAACTCCTCCGGCGTGTACACCAGGATATCCACGCTGACACGCGGGTTGAGCAGGCGCAGCATCTCGCGCGTCCTGTCGAGAAACCGCAGGTTCGTCTCCTGAATAATCACGAGGTCAACGTCAGACCACTCCTCGATGTTGCCCGTCGCCAGAGAGCCGAACAGCAGGATGCGCTGCGGGTTCTCATGCTCTATCAGCAACTGCACCCAGCGCTGCAGTTCGGCTTCCAGCAACGCTCTGCGGTCATCGGGGGATGATGGCGCCATGAGGTCATCTCTCCTGTACCGTGCGCGCTCCATCTCCCATTATAACCTATCTGGAGGGCGGAATCCATTCCCGCAGCAGAGCGCGCAGGAGGAGGGTTGCCCTGTCGCGAACGGGAAAAGTGCTTCCACAAGACTACCCGAAGCGGGGTTCAGAAAGATGCACAGACGCCATCGCGCCCGAGATGAGAGGTACGTCGCCTGGTTGTTCCTGCTGCCGAACTTCCTGGGGTTCGCCGTGTTCACAGCGGGACCGGTGCTGTTTTCGCTCGTGGTCAGTTTCTCCAACTGGAATCTGCAGCGCACCATCCCCTTCCAGTGGATCGGCATAGAGAACTACATCGAGCTCCTGCGTGACCAGCAGTTCTGGCTATACTTCATCAATACGCTCTACCTGATGCTGGGGATGCCTGTTGCGATTGCGGGGTCGCTGGCGCTGGCGATACTGCTCAGCCAGCGGATGCGGGGTATCGTGCTGTATCGAACGCTCTTCTACCTGCCCAGCATCACAAGCGGCGTCGCCCTGATGATACTCTGGAAGGCGCTGTATAATCCCGACTTCGGTCCCATCAACGCCGCCATCAACGCGGTGAGCGAAGCGCTCGGGCTGAACGTGCGGGCGCCGCAGTGGCTGCTTTCCACATCGAACCTGCTGGGGCTGGACGTAGAGCAGGTACGGCTGACCTCGAAGCAGTTTGGCTTGGGCGCCCGCGACGCGCTCATCATCATGGGCATCTGGATTGCCATCGGCGGCAACAACATGTTGCTCTATCTTGCCGCGCTGACCAACGTGCCACAGGAGCTGATAGAAGCCTCACAGCTGGACGGCGCCAGCAAATGGTCGATATTCCGCCACGTCACCTGGCCTCAGCTGGCGCCCACCACCTTCTTCATCGTAGTGATGAGCTTCATCGGCGGGCTACAGGGCGGTTTCGAGCAGGCGCGCGTGATGACGGGTGGCGGTCCTGCAGGCACGACCACCACCCTGACATACTACATCTACACCAAAGCCTTCGAAGAGTTCCAGATTGGCTACGCCTCGGCGATTTCGTGGATACTCTTCGCCATCATCTTCGCCGTCACACTGGTCAACTGGAAGTTCGGCGCGAAGGAGGTCAGCTATTAGCAGCCTTCCCCAACACTCCCCTTCAGTGCAGCGGCGGGAGCACCTCCCTTTGCAGCTCCAGCATCTCGTCCACCATCTGCACGGCGTTGCGGTAAGAGTCTACCGTCGGCTCCAGCAGCACAGCCTGTATCAGTTTATCCCTGGACTGCTCCGCGAACGCTTCCACGAGCAGCTGATGGATGCTCGCCTGCAGACGCAGCATGGCGGCGATGCCCTCTGGCAAAGGCTCCATTTGCAGGGGATGGATGCCACTAGCGTCGCTGCGGGCGGGCACTTCTACTACTGTTTCGTCGGGCAGGTTGGGGATGGCACCTCGATTGGGCACGTTCACGGCGGGTAGCTCGTGAGGCACTCCACAGGCGATAGACTCCATGATGGGCGCCGCCAGCTCGCCTGAGGGCTGTAGAGGAGCGTCTTCCAGCGGCGGCGGTGACACAGGCTCAGATTTCCAGGGGCGGTGTGTCGGGTCTCCTGTGAGCGAGTAGATGAATTCGGGCAAGCGCCCCGTCTGCCAGGGTTGTCCGTCGGCGGGGTCGTAGAAGAACTGCAGCTGGCTGCAGACGAACTCGTCCGCCCAGCGGATATACTCGCCGTAGTGGTTGGCGGCAGGCGAGGGATACAATCCGAACCGCCGTAGCAGGATGCGTCCCAGACCAATCTCATGCCAGTCGCTCAGCCAATCGCCTTCGCGCTCCTTCTGGCGCAGGAGGGGATACAGGTCTTCCCCCGTGCGACGGTGACGTATCGTCTGGAACCAGGTGAAATGGTTGATGCCGCACGCCGTCGCCTCTATCTCCTCGGCGGGAATCTCAAGG
>JANWXG010000249.1:0-3250 GCA_025057335.1 bacterium
GGTACACAACAACGGCTTTGAAATTGCAGATCCGCTCGCCTCTACGTCCGCTATCGGTCCGTTCCCAGTGAACACCAACGTGACCGATTGGGGACCTGCAGACCAAGGCGCGTACTTCCTGCTCAGCTTTGGCGACCTAGCGCCAGGCGAGGTCAAGCGGTTCAGCCTGTTCTACGGAGCGGCATATGATGAGGCGACCGCGATGAGCATGTTGACCAGCGTGGGAGCGGAGGTCTACTCGCTCGCCCAGCCAGCTACCAACTTGACAGGCAACACGTTCATCCTCGCCTTCAAGGGAGTAGGTGGCACGCCGCTAGGTGAACAGCCAGTTATCCCCGAACCGGGTACCTGGGCGCTGATGCTGAGCGGCTTGGTGCCAGTGGCTCTTCGCCTGCGCAAGAGGTCTTAATACATCTTCCCTCTTCCCATCCGACCACCCTCTCCTACTGGGAGAGGGTGCTTCTTCTACATGGTGAGGCTCCCGTGTGTTTGCTCAGCGTGGGCAAGAGCCATCTCTGCTTTTTCTGTGCGATAGGAGGGCGAGGCTCCAGCCGAGCCGTCTGGCTTCTCACCTGTCGGCTCACCAGGAGTTTCGCCCTCCAATCCGACATCTGGAGGGCGAGGCTCCAGCCGAGTCGTCGTCTTGTCATGCTGAGCCGAAGGCGAAGCATCTCTGCATCTCGCCAGGTTGAGATTCTTCGCTCCGCTCAGAATGACAGAAGGCGTCTACGATGACAACAGACTGGAAGGCGCAGCTCCCACCAAGCTGCTCTCCTCCCCGTCTGCGGGGGAGGCTCCTCAGGAGGTTCGCCCTCTATGTATTGACGGTAGGGCTTTTTGCGCTATCCAGCAGCGTCCTGCACGTGGAAGTCGAAGTGGATAGGGTCGTGGCTGGTGAGGTGACGCTGAATCTCCTTGACACGCACTCGATGCAAAGTACTGGAGCCGTTCTGGATGCTCAGCTCCAGCACGGCGTGTTTCTTGCCGCCCCGCTGTACGATGGCATGGATGACCTCCTGCACGGGAACCAGCAGTTGCACTGGCTCCATCCCCTTTCCATATAGACTGGCAGTGGCGTATCCCTTGCGTCGCCACTCCTTGCGCTGTCCCTTGGTCAACCCGTGATGCACTATCGCGTGAATCGCCATCTGCTCACCCCCTCTTGTCAAAGGATTACAGTGCGCGGCGCAGACGTAGAGCATTGGTCACCACGGAGACAGAGCTCAGGCTCATCGCCAGCGCCGCCAGCATCGGGCTGAGGTATCCCATCGCCGCCAGAGGGATGCCCATTACATTATACACGAAGGCGAAAAAGAGGTTCTGACGTATCGTGCGCACCGTCGCCCGAGAGAGGCGCAGTGCGGTCACTACGCCGCGCAGGTCGCTGCCCATCAGGGCAATGTCCGCGCTTTCCAGCGCGACGTCCGCCCCCTCTCCCATCGCTATCCCGACATCCGCTTGCGCCAGTGCAGGAGAGTCGTTGATGCCGTCCCCAACGAACGCGACGATGCGCCCTTGCTGTTGTAAGGCGGCTACCGCTTCGGCTTTGCCCGTCGGCGAGACCGCTGCGAGCACCCGTTCTGCCGAGATACCCACCTCGCGTGCGATCGCCTCCGCGACTGTGCGCTGGTCGCCAGTGACCATCCACACCTCCAGCCCCATCGCTTGGAGCTGGGCGACCGCCTCGCGCGCGACGGGATGCAGCTCATCCCGCAGGGCAAACACGCCCGCTACCTGCCCGTCTACCGCCGCTAGCACGGTCGTATACCCCTCGGACTGCAGGCTGCTCACCCGCTCCTGCAGAGGGCGAGGCAGGGCATTGCCTTCCTCTTCCAGCAGGCGCAACGAGCCGACCACTACGCGATGCCTGTCCACCTCTGCAACCACGCCGCCTCCCGCAATTGTGCGAAAAGCGTCCACTGGCGGTAGGGGTACTGCCCGCTCCCGTGCGTACTGCACCAGAGCCTGCCCGAACGGATGAGTGGAGCCTACCTCTGCTGCCGCTGCCAGACGCAACAGCTCCCCCTCTGTCATCCCGTTGCAGGGCTCTACGTGATGCACGCGGGGCTTGCCTCGCGTCAACGTGCCCGTCTTGTCCAGTACTACCGTGTCCACCTTCTGGGCGCGCTCCAGAGTTTCAGCGTCCTTCACTAGCACGCCCAGCTCGGCGCCTCTGCCTGTGCCGACCAACACTGCCGTCGGCGTCGCCAGACCTAGCGCACAGGGGCAGGCGATGACCAGCACGCCCACGGCGTGAATCATCGCCTCCCGAAAGCCCTCCTGCAGCACGAACAGCCACACGCCGAACGTCGCTAGCGCTATTAGCAGCACCATCGGCACGAACACCGCCGCCACTGCATCCGCCAGCCGCTGCACGGGAGGCTTCGTGCCCTGCGCTCGCTCCACCGCCCGCACAATCTGCGCCAGCGTGGTCTCCTCGCCTACCCGCCGCGCCCGAATCAGCAGCATCCCGTCCGTGTTCAGTGTGCCCGCAGACACGGAGGAGCCTGGACGCTTCTCCACTGGCACGCTTTCGCCCGTGAGCATGCTCTCGTCTACGCTGGCGAAGCCCTCCACCACCTCCCCGTCTACAGGGATTGCCTCCCCGCTACGCACGCGCAGCAGGTCGCCTACCTGTATCGCCGACGCGGGCACACGCTCCTCCACACCGCCGCGAAGGCGCGTGGCTTCCTGAGGAGCCAGGCGCATCAGCCGCTCGATGGCTTGGCGAGCGCGTCCCTTCGCCCGCTCCTCTAGATACTTGCCGAAAGTGATGAGCGTGATGATGACGGCTGCGGTCTCGTAATACACTGCCCCGCCCAGCCAGAAGGTCGCCGCGAGGCTGTAGAAGTAGGCGGCGGAGGTTCCCAGCACAGTCAGCGTCTCCATGTTCGCGCTACGGGCGCGCACAGCATGCCATGCCCTGACATAGTAGGGAGCGCCGACGACAAACTGCACGGGCGTGGTCAGCGCCAGCAGAAGAAGTTGAAGCGGAAGGGAAGGCTGATGCACCGCCATGCTGAGCGTGAACACTGGCAGAGCGAGCAACAGGCTGAAGAGCAGACGACGGCGGAGGTTCTGCAGCTCCTGCTGGCTACGCTGCGAAGGGAGCGGTGGGGATGCCTGCGGCGTCATCGGCTGCGCGGTGTAACCTATCCTCTCCACTGCCTCTACCAGCTGCGCTATCTGCACCTGCTTCGGGTCCACGTGCACGGTAGCGCTTTCTGTCGCGAGGTTGACCGAAGCGTCC
>JANWXG010000249.1:3260-3516 GCA_025057335.1 bacterium
GCTTGAGCGCACGCTCCACGCGGGCGACGCACCCCGCGCAGCTCATCCCCTGGATACGCAGCCGAATCTCCTGCATCGTCACCGCCATACTCTTCTAAGGAGGATACCGCAACAGATTGTACCCTGCACACGCGGAAGATTTGCGTGAGTGTCTGGTAGGTTCTTGCTCAGTATGCCTCCAGCGCTATCTTCGCCCAGTATGCCGCCTCCCACGCCCATCCGCTGGGTTCGTTGAGCAGCTCGAGGCGCACCTCCC
>JANWXG010000024.1 GCA_025057335.1 bacterium
GGGCGGCAACGGCGGTTTTGCCAACCTCACGGGCTTACCCTCCATCTCGGTGCCGATGGGTTTCACGGCAGGTGGATTGCCTTTGGGGCTGGAAATCATCGGTGCCCCCTACGAGGAGGCGAAAATTCTCGCTCTGGCGCAGGTTTTCCAGCAGGAGACTGACTGGCATCGGCGGCGACCGCCCACATAGTCTGATAGTAGCAGGAAACGCTTTCTCCCGCGCGGAAACAGTAGGGTGGAGGCGAGGAGGATGGAGTTTTTCGAGGTGCTACGGGCGCGTCGCTCGGTTCGCGCCTACGAGAAGCGTGCCATCGAGGTGGAGAAACTGCAGCAGATTCTCGAGGCGATCAACCTGGCGCCATCCGCAGGCAACCTGCAGGCGTATGAAGTGATACTAGTGCGCGACCGGGAGCGTATTCGCCAGCTGGCGCGTGCTTCGCACGACCAGACATTCATCGAGGATGCGCCTGTGGTGCTGGTGTTTGTGGCGAACCCGTTGCGCAACAGTCAGGCGTATGGACGGCGCGGGGAACACCTGTACTGTATGCAGGATGCGACCATCGCTTGCACCTATGCTCACTTGGCGGCGACGGCGCTGGGCTTGAGTAGCTGCTGGATTGGCGCGTTTGACGATGAGGAGGTCGCTCGAATTGTCGGTGCGAAACCTCCTCTGCAGCCTGCAGCGATTCTGCCTATCGCCTACCCCGCCGAGCATCCCGAACCCCGCTCCCGCCGACCGCTGCATGACCTGATACACGAAGAACAACTGCGGCAGGGAAGAGGATGAACAGTTACGAACGTTTTATGACCGCCTTGCTACGCCGGGGGGAGCCAGACCGCGTTCCTCTCTGGGAGCTGATTGTCAACGAGCCCACCCTCTCCGCCGTTGGGGCGACCTCACTGGAAAACCTCGCTGAGATGGACCATCTGGACGGCATCACCATCTTCGAGGACATGCAGATGCAGCTGCTGGGCGCGGCACAGCAGTCGGAGGTCGTTTGGCGAGGTCGCACTATTGCCGAGGGTACGCGGCAAATCGTGCGCGATGAATGGGGAATTATTTGGGGCATCACCGAGTTTGGCGTCCCCTATCCTGTTGAAGGCCCCATCGGTTCGCGGGAGGACCTGAAAAGATACACCCCTCCCGACCCCGACGCACCTCATCGCTTGCGCTCGCTGCGCGAGGCGGTGCGGCGCTTCAAAGGGCGTAAGGCAATCGTCTTCCTCACGCACGATGGCTTCGAGTTCCCGCACTACCTGCGTGGAGGGATGGAGAACCTGCTTATCGACTACCTAGACGACCCTGCGCTGGCGCACGAGCTGGCGGAGATGGTGATAGACTACAAAGTTCGCCTGATGCGCCATGCTATCCGCGAGGGGGCAGATGTGGTGGTGTCAGGAGATGACTACGCGACTGCCAAGGGGCTGCTGATGAGCCCCGCGCACTTCCGCGAGTTCATCCTCCCCTACCTGAAGCGCAGCATCGACGCGGCGCACGAGATGGGCGTGCCCTTCATCAAGCACACGGACGGCAACATCTGGGCGATTCTAGACATGATGGTGGAAGCGGGTATCGACGCTATCGATCCCATCGAGCCGCTGGCAGGGATGGACATCGGCGAGGTCAAAGCGCGCTACAGCGACCGCATCGCGGTGATAGGCAACCTGGATTGCTCGGTGGTGTTGACGCGCGGCTCGCGCGAGGAGGTCGTGGAGGCGGTCAAGGAGACCATCGCCAAAGCCTCGCCTGGCGGAGGACATATCTTTGCGTCTAGCAACTCCATCCATCCCGGTGTGAAACCCGAAAACTACATGGCAATGGTGGAAGCGGCACGCCAATACGGCGTCTACCCGATAGACCCGCAGCTGGTAGAGCAGTACCGAAACCGTAACTATATCGCTCAGTACGTCCGCGGCTACTAGCACGGGTTTTGACCATATCCACCTCTAAGCTCCCCATCGTCGCCATGGCGCCTTCGTGCGCCTCAAATCTTGAATAACCTCTCTGTGAAGGCAGAAGAAGGTGCGTCCTCGTGTATCCCGCTCCTGTCGGGACGGTTGCGTAAAGGAGAGGGGTGCTGGTATCATTAACATAGCCGACCGCGCGGAGGAGTTACCTCATGTATGAGTTTTGCCCGATTGAGGAAGCTATCGAGGAAATCAAACAAGGAAGGATTATCATCGTGGTCGACGATGAAGACCGCGAGAACGAGGGAGATTTCGTCATTGCTGCCGAGAAAGCGACCCCCGAAGCCATCAACTTCATGGCAAAATATGGTCGTGGGCTGATTTGTCTCGCTGCTACAGGGCAGCGTTTAGACGAGTTGCGCATCGGTCCTATTACCAGCAAGTATACCGCCCGTCATGGCACGGCAATGATGGAACCTATCGACGCGCGCATCGGCACTACCACCGGTATCTCCGCCTATGACCGCGCCCAGACGATTCGGCTGTTTGTAGACCCGCGCGCCCGTCCCGAGGATTTCGAGAAACCGGGGCATGTTTTCCCTCTAAGGGCGGTAGAGGGGGGCGTGTTACGCCGTGCAGGGCACACGGAAGCGGCAGTAGACCTCGCCCGGCTGGCTGGGCTGTATCCTGCGGGCGTCATTTGTGAGATTATGAACGACGATGGCACCATGGCGAGGGTGCCTCAGCTGTTCGAAATCGCTCGCCAGCACCACTTGTGTATCGTGACGATTGCTGACCTGATCCGATACCGCCGTCGTTACGAGAAGCTCGTGAACAAGGTGGCGGTCGCCCGACTGCCCACGCGCTACGGCGAGTTCACCATCCACGCCTACGAATGCACGGTCGACCCTGCTCCCTATGTGGCGCTGGTGATGGGTGATGTGTCCGATGGGAAACCCACGTTGGTGCGGGTGCACTCCAGCTGCCTTACAGGCGACCTGTTGGACTCGCTACGATGTGACTGCGGCAGCCAGCTCGAAATCGCCCTCAGCAAGATCGCCGAAGAGGGGAGGGGAGTACTGCTGTACATCCAGCAGGAAGGACGCGGCATCGGCTTGCTCAACAAACTGAAGGCGTACGCCTTGCAAGACCAAGGGCTGGACACCGTCGACGCCAACATCGAGCTGGGTTTTCACGCCGACGAGCGCGACTACGGCATTGGTGCTCAAATTCTGGCAGACTTAGGTCTCAAGGAAATCCGCCTCATGACCAACAACCCGACCAAGCGGGTAGGGCTGGAGGCGTACGGGCTGAAGATCGTGGAGATTGTGCCTATTATCGGAGCGATAACGCCGTACAACAAGCACTATCTGCGCACGAAGCGGGAGAAACTGGGGCACCTGCTGCCCGATAACGGCGAAACGACCTCGGAGGAGCAAGAGAAAGGAAGTTGTTGCCATGCCCAAAACCTATGAAGGACAGCTTGTCGCCACAGGGTATCGCTTCGCCCTCGTGGTGAGCCGTTTCAACGAGTTTATCACCTCCAAATTGCTCGGGGGAGCGCTGGATGCGCTCGCGCGGCACGGGGCAGATATAGAACGCGACGTGGAAGTAACATGGGTGCCGGGTTCATGGGAGATACCTCTGGTGGCGATGCGCCTGGCACGCAGCGGACGTTACGATGCGGTTATCTGCCTAGGTTGCGTGATACGCGGCGACACCCCTCACTTCGAGTACATCGCGGCAGAGGCAGCGAAGGGTATCGCGCAAGCTATGCTGGAGACGGGCGTGCCGATTACTTTCGGCGTGCTGACCACCGACAACATTGAGCAGGCGATTGAGCGCGCCGGCACCAAGGCGGGCAACAAAGGCAGTGACGCGGCGGTCAGCGCCATCGAGATGGTTAGTCTCATGCGTCAGCTGCCAGAACCGGGAAGGTGAGCGGAGATGTCACGCCCGTGGAGCACTGTGTTCGCCTTCGTGTTGGGATTTGCGGTGTGTGCGCTTATCGTGCGCTGGATGGGCTACCAGCCGCCGTCGCAGTCACGCCAGCTGGTGTTGGCAACTCTGGATACCCCGCCTCGTCAAGTGGGGAGTGTGCCTGGCGCGGATGCCGTTGCGAACGCCGCCGCACAGATTGAGCCCGCAGTGGTCAACATCGATACCTTCCTGCGCTCTCGTCGCTCTGTGCGGCTGGAGGACTTCTTTGGTCAGCAGGAAGCCATGCGCGGTTCGGGGTCGGGAGTCATCATCAGCCCCGACGGCTACATCATCACCAACCATCATGTGGTGCGCGGCGCTGACGAGATTGTGGTGTCCCTCGCGGACGGCAGACGCTTCTTGGGAAAGATTGTGGGGGCAGATGAGCAATCTGACCTCGCCGTCATTAAGGTGGAGGCGCGTAATCTCCCCGTTGCCGAGCTAGGCGATTCGGACAAGCTGCGCGTGGGCGAGTGGGCGATTGCTGTGGGCAACCCATTAGGGCTGGGTAGCACGGTGACCGTTGGGGTCATCAGCGCGCTTAACCGCCGCAAGTTGCTGGTGGAAGAGGGACGGATGCTGGAGGTCGCTATCCAGACCGATGCCGCCATCAACCAAGGCAACTCCGGTGGCGCCTTGGCGAACATTCATGGGCAGCTGATAGGTATCAACACCGCCATCGCAGCGCCGCCAGGGGGAGGCTCCATCGGCATCGGCTTCGCCATCCCTATCAACCATGTGAAGAAAGTGGTTCGCGATATCTTAGCGCAGGGTGGCGGCTCAGTAAAGCGACCGCGACCGTGGCTTGGTATCTCCTTCGACGCAGTGCGTCCTTCCTTCATGCGACGGGCGGGTTTGCCTGACCTTAACGGTGTGGTGGTGAGCGACGTGCTGCCAGGGAGCCCTGCGGACAAAGCGGGTATCCGTCCGGAGGATGTCATCCGTCGCTTTGGACAGCGTCCGGTTCGCTCCACTCAGGACCTGTTGGAGGAGATTATGGAGCGTCAACCGGGCGATAAGGTGAACATCACTGTGTGGCGGGGAGGGAAAGAGATCACGCTGTCCGTGACGGTGGGAACCGCCCCCGAAATAATAAGAAGGTAGATGAGGTGACACAGTGGTCGACGAAATCCAGCGAGTTGAAGAGCTGCTGCGGTTGGCGAAGCAGTTTCAGCTCTCTGAGATGGAGTGGCAAGAGGGAGGGCTGCGTGTTCTCATTCGCAGGGAAGGCTCTCCTGTGGCAGTAGCAGGAGAGTTGCCTTCGTCCTCTGCAGGCGTTGTTACGGCTGCTGTAGAGGTACACGACCGCTCTCGCCTGATAGAGCTCTGTGCTCCCATGACGGGCGTCTTCTACCGCGCGCCGTCGCCCGATGCGCCTCCGTATGTGGAGGTGGGCGACGTGGTCGAGGAGGGACAAATCATCTGCCTGATTGAAGCCATGAAAGTGTTCAACGAGGTGCCCGCAGAAAAGTCAGGGCGGGTAGTCGAGGTTTGTGCCGAAAATGGACAGTTGGTAGAGCAAGGCGCGGCGATATTTCGCCTAGAGCCGCAGGAGGCAAGCGCGTGAGGAAAGAGGTTATTCAGCTAGGTATTCTGGGACTGGGCGTGGTTGGGTCGGGTACTGTGGAGGTGCTCCGACGCAACCGTGAGAGTATCGAGCGCAAGATCGGGGCGCGCTTGGAGATTCGCCGCATCGCAGTGCGCGACGTCAACAAGCCCCGTCGCGTGGCAGTAGACCACTCGCTGCTGACCAACAACGCTTACGACGTGCTGGATGACCCACAGGTAGACATCGTTGTAGAGCTCATCGGCGGCGTGCACCCTGCCAAGGAGTATGTGCTGCGCGCTCTGGAGAACGGCAAACCTGTCGTGAGCGCGAACAAGGAGCTGCTCGCCAAAGAGGGAGCGGACATCATGATGGCAGCAGGGAGGCGACACCTAGATTTCGCTTTCGAGGGCAGTGTGGGTGGCGGCATCCCGATCATCCAGCCGATGAAGAACGCGCTGGCAGGCAACCGCATTGAGCGGGTGATGGGCATCGTCAACGGCACAACCAACTACATTTTAACCAAAATGGCGGAAGACGGTACCGACTTCGAGCAAGCGCTGAAGGAGGCACAGGCGCAGGGCTACGCCGAAGCCGACCCAGGCGCAGACGTGAACGGGCACGATGCACAATACAAGATTGCCATCCTTGCCTCCATCGCCTTCACCGCTCGCGTGCGGGTAGACGACGTGTACTGTGAAGGTATCACCAAGATTACCCGTGCCGACATGGAGTGGGCAAAGCAGTTGGGCTATGCGGTGAAGCTCGTGGCAATTGCGCAGGAGGTGTCAGCGAAGGCAGTACAGGTGCGCGTGCATCCTGCGTTGCTGCCCCTGTCGCATCCTCTGGCGAGCGTGCGCGATGTGTACAACGCGATACTGGTGCGCGGCGACGCGGTGGGCGATGTGATGTTTTACGGGCGCGGCGCAGGCAGCTTGCCGACAGGTAGCGCGGTCGTCGGCGATATCATCGACGTGTCGCGCAACCTGCTGTTCGGCTCTGGTGGGCGCGTGGGGTGTACCTGCTTTGACCAGCGCTACGTGGTGCCGATGGAGCAGGTGGAGACCAGCTACTACGTGCGGATGCGCGTGCAGGACCGTCCGAACGTGCTGGCTCAGGTGGCAGGTGTGTTCGGTGTGCACAACATCAGCATCTCTTCGGTGGTGCAGCGGCAGACCAGTCCGCAGGAAGCGGAGATCGTCTGGATTACGCACCGCGCGCCTGAGGGCGCTGTCCGACACGCCATCGCTGAAATCCAGCGTTTACCCGTCGTGATGGAAGTGTGTAATACCCTGCGCGTGGAAGCATGAAGCTGATAGACCGCCTGTTGCTGTCGGAGCTGCTGGTACCGTTTCTGGTGGGCACGCTGGCAGTGGTGCTGATGCTCATCGGCAACATGCTCTTTTTTTATGCGGAGGTGCTTTTCGCGAAGGGAGTTCCCGTGCTCGCGGTCGCGCAGATGATTGTGTATCACACTCCCTACCTGCTGGTGTTGACTCTACCTGTCGCGACGGCGCTTTCCGTGTCACTAGCGGTCAACCGCTTAGCACGGGATTCGGAGATCGTGGTGCTACGCAACGCGGGGGCGAGCCTTCGACGTATCTTTTTGCCCCTGCTGGCAGCAGGGTTGGGCATCTCCTTGCTGAACTTCTGGTTGGAAGAGGCGGTCGTCCCCAAAGCGGAGCGGCAGTTCCGCCGCATTTACAACCGCATCGTGATGATGCAGACAGCGCCACTACTGCGCTCGAACGTGGTGTTCCGTCTGCGTGATTATGCCTTTTATATTGGAATGGTGGAAAACGTAAGGGATGGCAAGGCGCAGTTGCGCGACGTGCAGGTGTGGGAGATGCCTGTCTCTGGGTATGCGCGAGTGATTCTGGCACCGCGCGCGGAGTACGACGATGGAATCTGGCGTCTCTACGACGCCCACGTGCACCTGTATGGTAAAGACGGTTTCGCCATCGATGCGCATGCCCGAGGAGAAGTCACTATCAACTTGCGGGTCGCACTGGAAGAGTTGCTCAGCCCTCCGACGCCCGAGGAGACCAACGCTGCCGAGCTGCGCCGGCAAGCGCAGGAGCTGGAACGAGCGGGGCTGCCCGCGACGCGGCTGTGGGTAGGCTACTATTTTAAGTTTTCCATCCCATTTGCCTGCGCGGTGTTCGCACTATGCAGTGCGCCGCTGGCTCTGCTGTTTGCGCGCGCTGGCAGCTTCATGGGAGTGTTGCTAGCGATTATTCTCGTATTCCTGTTTTGGAATACGTTGCTGCTAGCACGGCTGCTTGGTAATCAGGGTTTTCTGCCTCCGGCGGTAGCTGCCTGGGCACCGAATGCGCTGTTTGCTGCTGGAGGGCTGCTTATCCTGTGGAGACTGGAGTGAGGAAGATGAGCCGTGTGAAAATGGAAGCGCACAGTCTATCTGCTGAGTCGGTAGTGGAGCTGCAGGAGGCTCCCTCCAGTGGCAGTATCCTCGCCCCGTATCTGCGTGCGGAATGGGGTCAGGCGCTGGCGCAGATGCAAGATGCCCCGGAGATTGGGCAGTGGGTCAGCCAGCAGCGCGAGCAGCTGATGCAGCAGATACATCCGCCGCGGGATGGTTTGGAAACATGCTACTCCCTCACTGCCCTGATGGATGCGGTGGTGCGGCGGTTGTTCGAACTCGCCGTCGAGCGTGCCCATGTAGCACAGGTTCCCGACGTTGCCGTTGCCGCCACTGGCGGGTACGGGCGCATGGAGCTTGCCCCACACTCTGACATCGATATCACGTTTATCCCTGAGCGGGATGGTGATGCCGCCACTGACCGCGTCATCCGCGAGATGTTCCGCTTGCTTATGGATGTCATGATGGAGTATGCGCGCCTGAAGGTAGGCTACGCCTATCGGCTGATGGAGGACTGTGCGACGCTAGACCCTACCACACAGACTGCACTTCTCGACGCCCGCCTGATTACCGGCAGTCGCCGCATCTTCGCCCGTTTCTTGGAGGAGTTCTGGGGACATTTTAACTCCACCGATTTCCTGTTCCGCAAAATTATGGAGCGCCGCCAGATGCTTGCCCGACATGGCAGCACCCCCTACCTGGTAGAGCCGAATATCAAGGAGGGCGCTGGCGGACTTCGCGACTTGCACCTGATACGCTGGCTGGGAGCGGGCTGGGCGGGCTTGCCTACAGCGGGAGAATGGGAACAGCTGGTAGCGCGCGAATGGCTGACTCCCGAAGATGCTCAGCAGCTGGCGCAGGCTCAAGAGTTTCTGTTGCGCACGCGCAACTACCTGCACCTGCTAGCGGGAGAACAGCGCGACGTACTCACTGCCGCCAAGCAGGAGCAAATCGCCACTCTGATGGGCTATCCGCAGCGAGAACACACCCCTGCGGTCGAGCTGTTCATGCGGGACTACTACCTGCACGCCACTGTAGCGCATCGCCTCTGCAAGGAGGTGATAGAACGGGTAGAGCAGGGGCGACACGTACTGGGTCTTGGGCTAGACTGCGAGCGCAAACAGGTGATCCCTGCAAATAACCTGCTGGATCACGAAGACCCCGCGTGGACAGTGTGGGCAGTGCGGTTAGCGCAAGAGTACGAGCTGAGCCTCAGCGTCTCCCTGCAACGCTTGATGCGCCAAACTGTGCAGACGAACCCGGCAACCCGAGACCCTAAGCACTTAGCAGAGACCTTCTTGTCCATCCTGCGCGCGCCCTCCGGAGTAGCCCGCGCTCTGCGACAGATGGCAGACACCGGGGTACTGGGGTGGCTCTTACCCGAATTCGAGGTGACCCGCGCACTCATCCCGTACGACCCCTCGCACGAGCTCACCGTCGGCGAGCACACCCTACGCGTTGTCGAGAACATCGAGGCGCTGAGCAGCATCACTGACCCCAACTACGCTGACTATCGGCGCATCTTTCAGGAAACGCCCCATCGAGAGGTGCTCTACCTAGCGGCACTGCTGCACGATGCTGGAAAAGCGTACCCCCAAAAAGACCACGCGGAAGCGGGGGCGGAATTAGCACGCGAGGTGGGCAAACGGTTGTACCTGAGTGAGGATGCCATCGCCGACTTAGAATTTCTGGTGCGGCACCACCTGCTGATGGCGGAGACTTCCCGCCTGCGCGACCTGAACTTAGAAGAAACCATACGCGATTTTGTCTACGTCGTGGATACCATCGAGCGGCTGAACATGCTGTACATCCTGACGTATGCCGACACGCATGCAGTGGGCAGTGGGCAGTGGACGGAGGTCAAAGCCGCCTTCCTGCGCGAGTTGCACCGCAAGGCGGAACGGTTCCTGCTTGCCTCGGAAGCCGTGGAGCACGCGCCGCCCGACATCGGTCGGTTCCGCCGACGCCTTACCAAGGAGCTGAGCTTGGAGAATCTGCCGGAGGAGCTAGTCGCCCGCCATTTGGACCAGATGCCCGCTACCTATCTGCTGAACACACCGCAGGAACAGATTGGACTACACATCCGGATGGTGCAAGAGGCGCTGCAGGGCATACCGCAGCTGGCGTTTCAAACCCCGCCCGACGCCTCGGTCACGGAGCTCACCGTATGCGCGATAGACGACCCGGAACCCGGCTTGCTCGCGAAAATCGCAGGCGTGCTATATGCCGCACAAGTGGCAGTGCATGCGGCGAACGTGTTCACACGGTCTGGCGAGATTAAAGTGGCGCTGGACACGCTGTGGGTGGACTATCGTGGTCGCCCCATCCCACCTGCCAAACGCGCTGAGATCGAGGACAACATGCGCGCTGTGTTACTAGGGGAGGTGTCGGTTGCCGACCTGTTGCGGCGTCGTCGTCGTGTGGAACAGACACGTCCTGAGCTCGTCAGCCTGGTGGTGCATCACGACTTGTCAGAGCAGTTCACCGTGATTGAGGTACGCACCACAGAACATATCGGGATGCTCTACTGGGTGTGCCGCGCGCTCTCGCAGCTGGGTTGGAACATCCACAGCGCCAAGCTGAGCACGTGGGCAGCGAAAGCGGTGGGTGTCTTCTATATCACCGACGCTGAGGGCAACAAAATCCGCGCTGACGCCCAACGGCTGCGCGACGCGCTGGCGGAGGGCGCAGGGGCTCTCTAAATCTCCGTCAGGAAGCCGTTTCTATCTCGTACCAGAACGTTTTCTCCTTCCCGATGCTGAACTTTCCTCGTCGGAGGGGCAACGTCGCGCCTGTGCGCCTGCCGTGATGGTCCAGCACATGCACCTTTGACGCACGAATGCCTTTCAGTGTGACCGTTGCTTGCACAGGCTCCATCAGGATGGGCGACCTGCCCTCGTCCAGCAACGAGTCGCGACGGGGACTGTACACTTGCCCCGCATTCTCCGCCCGCGCTACGGCCACGAGCAGTATCCTGCGGGAACGGGGTAAGGGGAGGTCATCCAGAGCGGTAAGCACCACCTGGCAGAAAGGTGTTTGCACCTCAATGCGCACGTGCCGACACTCCAGTCGTTTCCCCCCGACAAAGCCGAGCGCTCCCTGTGTGCGCGGTGCGTCGATAATCAACACCCCATCGCGCCGCCAGCGCAGCAAACGATGCTGACTGACGTACTCCGACTCTACAGCCTGGGGGAGGGGTTGCTCGGAGGCGTCCAGCTGGAGGGCGACACGTTGCCTAAGCGCCATCTCGCCTACCTGTTGGTCAACGCCCACGCGAAGTAACCATTCGTCGGCATCTCTAATACCATAAGTATACTCTGTAGGGGTAATAGGTATATCGCCTCGCAGGAACACGATAGCGGCAGGAATGTTTGCCGCTGTCCAGTGGGGTTTCGTTCCCACGTTGAACACATCGGTCATACGTTCTTCCCATCCTGTTCCCGCGATGGTGAACTGTAGCATCCCATCCCATCCCTGCATGCTGCCGTACGCCGCCATCAGCAGGGGAGCCTCCGACATCCATTCGTTCATCCAGCAGTGGTTCCACTCGGAAATGACCAGAGGCTTGCCTGCGATGCGGAGTCGCGCGACAGAGGCGATAGTAGACTGTTCAGGGTAGCGCACCATCGGTCTGTTGTGGAACAGGTCGGCAGGGGTGTAACCACCGTGAGGGTGCTCCCAGTAAGAGTGGCAATCAATGTAGTCTAACTGCGCATTGGACAACAGGTCGCCGAGACACACGGGCCATTGACTACCAGCAATAGGCACTTTCACGCCAATAGAACGCAGGTAATCGCGCATTTCTATATAGTTTTTTGTCTGAATCTCATATAAAAAGCGCGCCACTCTCGTGTTTTTTGCTGCGATGAGATCGGGAACGCTGCCTGTGGGACGGGGGACGCCTCGCCGCTGACACCATTCCGTGAACATCTGGTCTGCTTCTTCGATGTAGGAAAGGGGCAGCTGCCTCCACCCAGCCAGCCAGAAGAGGGAGCTCTCATTGATAATCTCCATCAGTGCGATGGCAGGTTCGTCCACGTAGCGCGTCTTCGTGTAGGGATTATAGTGCGTGAGCAGGTCGTGAGCGTATTGCTTCTGTAACTCCAACAACCGACGGTTGTAGTGTGCCGCCACTTTTGCAGCATAAGGCAGGGATTCCCAGTCGCGCACCCCGTCGTCGCGCAAGAACTTCCGATGGGTAAGCAAGTCCATGTAGATATATATGCCGTGTTTCTTGCACAAATAGACGAAGTAATCTACCCTGTCCAGCATCTCTGGCGACAGCCGCAATGTGCTGGTGGGATGATTGCCGAAGATATTGGGCACCGCCCAGCCTGCATCCATGTGGTGTAAACGCGCCATGTTGTATCCGTTTTGTGCCAGCCTCGCTACCATACGTTCCGCTACTGGCTTCTCGGCGAACATGAAACCACCGCCGATGTTGACTCCCCAGAAGCGGGCGGGGGTGCCGTCCTGAAAGGTAAGGCGTCCTTGCTTGACCGTAACGAAACCATGCCGACCAGCGGGCTGATGCAGATAGCGAGACAGGTCAACAACAGGCTTGCGGGAATCGTTCTCTCTACTGTTTACACTATACCAGTATAGGGTATTTGTTCTCTGTTCTTTTTGGGGGATGCGAACTACTCCGTTCTCGTTGTCAAACAGCTGGAGAAGCAGGTCGTCGTACCAAACGGTGCCCGTAGCGTGTTGCAAGCCGATCAGCACGGCAACGATAATGGCGTCCTGGGGCACCTCGAGGTCCTGCTGGTAGTGTGTCCATGCCGTCGTGCCGTCTATACTGACGCTGGGTGGGTAAAAGGGCTCCCCGTCTCTGCCGTAGAAGACCAATTGCAGCCTCGCTCGTTCCCAGGGCTGCGCACCGGACTGTACCCTCTGCGTCCGCATCCAGCCCGACAGTCGAGCCCGTTTGACCCCATCGGGCAGGTAGAACGACTGGGACGCCATTGCGTACCTCGGAGTGTCGCAGGTGATGCGCAGGCACTTGCTGCCTTCCCATGCTCCTCCCTGCACAACCTGACCCTCGTTGGGGATCTTCCATCCCAGCGACCCATGCTCAAATCCACCGTTGAACAGAGCGTTGACACCTTCTTGCACGCCAATCCACCTCCCATGTCCCGCTTTCTCAACACACGGGACGAGTTCCTGCGAAAAGAGGAGCTCCGCGACATACAGGGAATCACTTAGGGGGTATTTCGCTTGTGAGGGGGGCGCGAGATGTCTCCATCGTCTTCTCAAGAAAACACTTGGGCGATTGTATGTCACCTTGCCCCGTTGGCGACGGTCGTGCTGCTGGGCAACATCATCTTGCCGCTGGTGCTCATGCTCACAGTGGGCAAGGAGTCGGACTTTGTGCGCCGCACGGCGACCGAGGTGCTGAACTTTCAGATTACGATGGTCATTTACTGGATTGTCGCGTTTGTTCTCTCATTCTTGCTGATAGGCTTTCTGGTGATGGCGGCACTAGGGATATTCCAGATTGTGGTGATGATTCTGGGCATTCTTGCCGCTAGCCGGGGAGAGGTGTACCGCTACCCAATGAATATTCGCTTTGTGAAGGAGTAGATGATGTTCATCCTTTTCTGGGGAGGTCTGAGCATGCTGATGTTGGTGGCACTAGTAAGTGTTCAAGCAGAGCCCCTCCGTTTCTATGTTTCCCCACAAGGCAACGACTCGTGGTCGGGGAAGTTGGCGCGTCCCAACGCTCGCCGCACCGACGGCCCCTTTGCGACGCTCCATCGCGCCCAGCGGGCAGTGCGGGAAGCGAAGACACAGGGAGCACCACAACCGATAGAGGTCATCGTGAGTGCAGGAACGTATTATCTGAACGAGCCGCTGGTGTTCACCCCTGACGATTCAGGCTCGTCTGATGCACCCATCACTTACCGCGCGGCGAGGGGAGCGAAGGTTGTCCTCAGTGGTGGAGTTCCCCTATCGGGCTGGCGTCGGATAGGGGGCAACCTGTGGTCGGTGCGTGTGCCCGAACCTCTTCGCTCGGAGGAGCCGCCGCGTCTGCTGCGCTTGGGTAACCGCTGGGCTGTCCGCGCCCGACACCCCAACTTGGACCCCCAGAACCCTCTTACGGGCGGCTGGCTGTTCGCCGACTTTCACGGCGAGCGGTGGGAGCGCGGCGTGTTCGGACAGGGCGTGGGCAACATCCACAACGTGGGAGACACTCTCGTTTGGCGCATTCGAGTGCCCGAATCGGGGAGATACCGCCTCTGGCTCCGCTATGCGGCAGACAACGTGGGCGACGCCTCCGACATGAGCGGTCGATGTGCGGTGCAGGTGGACGATGGCATCCCCATCCCCCTGCGAAACCTTGCCAACACGGGCGGCTGGGGGCAGTATTGCTGGTCGCTTGTCGCCGAGCTAGAGCTGCAAGCGGGGGAGCGTACCCTGCGCTGGAAGAACCTGCAGGGCGGCGGGCTGAACCTAGACGCGCTGGTGCTGGTGCAAGACACGGAGTGGAACCCCGAACAGGCGATTGGCGATTTCCAGTGGTGGGGCGCGTTCCGCCTGGATAAGCCAAAGCAGGGACATCTGATATTAATTCAGGCGGAAGCCTGTGACGAAGCAATTGGCAGGGAAGTTACCGTTGCTGTGCCACAGCCGCCTGGCTCGAGGGAGTACCTCGTCTTCCGCGAAGGAGATATTCCGCGCTGGAGCGACCTGAGTGGCGCCGAGCTGCACATCTTCCCCGCATGGGGATGGGTGAATGCCATCGCGCCGATTGTTCGGATCGACTACGATACCCGCAGGGTGCTGCTTCCACCCGACGGCTACACCGACGACATCCGCCTCGGCAACCGTTATTTCATCTCCGGCGTGCGCGAGGCGCTGGACGCCCCCGACGAGTGGTATCTGGACAGGGAGAGGGGTGAGCTGCTGTACCTCTCTGAGGGCGACAATCCGCCTGCAGAACCCGCCGTGCTGGCGCGCTTAGACCGCCTTATTGTGTTGCAGGGGGAGCCAGAGCGCAATCGCTGGGTAGAACACCTTCGCTTGGAAGGCTTCACCTTCATGGACACGAACTACACACTCACCACCAACTACTACATGCCCGCCGACGCGGTAATCTGGATGTCGGGGGCACGCAATTGCGTGGTGACGGGCTGTACCTTCCGCTGGACAGGCGGCTACGCGCTGAGACTGGAGGAGCGCAGCGAGCGGATTCAGTTTGTCAAAAACCGCGTGGAGGACGTGGCGCAGGGGGGCGTCATCCTCATCGGAGACAACGCGAGTCAGCCACGGCGCAACCTGATTGCGGGCAACCTGATGCAGCGACTTGGTTTGGTCTACAAGCACGTGGCGGGCGTCTACGTCATCACGGGCAGCGACAACCGCATCGCGCACAATACGATATGGGATACGCCGCGCTACGCGGTCTCGCTCAAGTCACTGGACGACACGCGCTCGTCGCACCGTAACGTGGTGGAGTTCAACGACCTGCGGCGCACCAATCTGGAAACCAACGACACGGGCGCCATTGAGACGCTCGGCAGAGACCAGAAAGATTCTGGCAACATCATCCGCTACAACCTGATCCTGGACTCGGTAGGCATGATTAGCACACCCGACGGCAAAATTGTCACGCCGTATTTCACGTGGGGCATCTACCTGGACGACTACAGCAGCGGCACCACCGTCTTCGGCAACATTGTCGCACGTACGGTGAACGGAGGCGTCTGCGTACACGGCGGCAGGAACAACCTGTTCCAGAATAACATCTTCGTGGACGCCTCTGTGGAGCAGATACGCCTGCAACCGCGCGACGACTTCATGCAGGGCAACCGCTTCCTGCGTAACATCGTGGTCTACTCTAACCCCGAAGCCTTGCTCATCTTCTCGTGGGACGATCGCCTTGATCGCTTCGCCGAGTGGGATTACAACCTGTACTGGCTGCGCGGGGCAGACCTTCGCACCGTCGCAAGACGGATTACCCCGCTGGGCACGCTGGAGGACTGGCGCAAGGCGGGCTTTGACGCGCGGTCGCTGATTGCCGACCCCTTATTCGTCGCGTCCGAACGGGACGACTACCGCCTGCGCCCGGGGTCGCCCGCCTGGCAGCTGGGTTTTGAGGCGATACCAGTGGAGAGAATTGGGCACAGGGGGTGGAGGGAGTAGCAGCCTTGCTAGGCGAGGCGCTATTCGTTGAGCATTCCATGGGACTGTCGTCACCTCCTCAGACGGAAGCGGGGCGCGCCAGGTGAGGCAGCTCATTCGCTTGCATAGCGACTACTAAAACGGTTATACTATCGTCATAGCAGACATCTATGAGGTGGTTGGCACATGGCAGCCAAGACAGGGATAACTTTTACCGTCCCATACAGCGTGCATACCTTGGACAACGGCTTGCGCGTGGTGTTGTCGGAGGACCACAGCGTGCCTGTGGTCGCCGTGGTGGTGTTGTATGACGTGGGAGCACGCAACGAGCCACCTGGGCGCACAGGCTTCGCCCACCTGTTCGAGCATATGATGTTTCAGGGTTCGGCTAACGTCAAAAAGGGCGAGTTCTATACCTACGTAGAAGACAACGGCGGCGTGCTCAACGGCATGACCAGCAGCGACTTCACTATCTACTTTGAGTTGATGCCTAGCAACCAGCTGGAGCTGGCGCTATGGCTGGAGGCAGACCGCATGCGCTCGCTGCAAGTGAACCAGGAGAACCTGGACAACCAGCGCGAGGTGGTGAAAGAGGAGAAGCGGTTGCGCGTGGACAACCAACCCTTCTCGTATGCACGAGGGATTCTGCTCTACGAGCTGGCATACGACAATTTCGCCAACGCGCACTCGGTGATTGGCTCGATGGAAGACCTCGACGCGGCGACGTTGGAAGATGTGCAGCGCTTTTTCCGTACTTACTACGCGCCCAACAACGCCGTGCTGGCGATTGCGGGCGATTTTGAGAGCGAACAGGCGCTGGAGTGGGTGTGTAAGCACTTCGCAGACATCCCGCCGCAGGCGCCGCCGCCCCCTGTGGACGTGAGCGAGCCAGAGCGGGGGCAGGAGAAGCGCGCCTCTTACACCGACAGGCTGGCGAATCTACCCGCCATCGCGATGGCATGGAAGGTACCACCGCGTCACTCACCGGAACGCTACGCTCTCGCCCTGCTCGACCGCATCCTGTTTGGCGGGGAGAGCGCGCGCCTGCATCAGCGTCTGGTCAAACGCGAGAAGAGCGCACTGGGCGTGTCGGGCGGTCTGGAGGACCGACGCGGTCCAGGCTTGTTTACCACTTTCGTCGTGTTCAAGCCCGATAGAGACTACGAGCAGGTGGAGCGCAGCATCGACGCGGAAATCGCGGCGATACAGCAGAAGGGGGTGCGCGAGCGCGAACTGCAGCGTGCCAAGAACCAGCTGCGTGCGGAGCGTTTCCGCGGCGTCTGGGGCGGACTATACGGCTTGCAGACTCCCCTTGGGCGCGCCATCGAGCTGGCATACCACACGCTGTTCGACGGCGACCCCGCCCTGGTGAACACTGAGCTGCAACGCTACCTGGACGTGACCGCTGAACAGGTACAACAGGTTGCCCAGCGCTTCCTCGTGCCGACTAACCGCACCGTTTTGCATATCCTGCCCGGCGCTGTCGGGGTAGAGCAGTAGAGGAGGAGAGCGTGAGCAGATATCCTGTCGTTACCACCCCCCCGCCGCCGTCGGCGTTGCGTCCGCTCGTGCTGCCTCGGCGTGAGGAGTTCGTGACCGCCGACGGCTTGCGCGTGATTTTAGTAGAGGATCGGCGCGTGCCATTTGTCACTTTGCGCCTCGTCGTGCGGGCAGGCAGTGTGCACGACCCCGCCGACCTGCCTGGGCTGGCATCGCTGACCGCACACTGCCTGACGCAGGGCACGCAGAAACGCAAGAGCTTCCAGTTTGCGCGCGCAGTCGAGGAGCTAGGCGCGACGCTGGAGGCGCATGCGAACCGCGACTATAGTACTGTCTCCGCTACCGTGCTGGCGGAAAACCTGAACGCCCTGCTGAAGCTGCTGGCGGAGACGGTCATGACGCCCGCCTTCTCCCCCGACGAGGTAGAGCTGGCGAAGGAGAACACCGTTCAGACCCTGCGCTATCAGCGCACGCAACCTGCTTTTCTCGCGCGGGAGCGCTATGCGCAGGTGCTGTTCGGCAACCATCCCTACGCCCGCATCGCTCCGACGGAAGAGTCGGTGCGCGCCATGACGCCCGACACGCTGCGTGAGTTCCATGCCCGCAACTACACGCCCGACAATAGCCTGCTGGTGGTGGTAGGCGCAGTGGACAGGGCGCAGCTGCAACGGGCGCTGGAGCGAGCCTTCGTGGGATGGCAGGCACGCGGTGTGCCACACGCTCCACACGAGCCGCCTCCGTCGCGCGAGCGACGCACGGTGCACATCG
>JANWXG010000250.1 GCA_025057335.1 bacterium
CGGATGGACGAGGTAGGTTTCTGGAGGCGACAAGATGAGATGGCAGAAGCTGGCAATATTCGGTGTATTGCTTGTTCTCGCGCTGGGTGCACTGCCCACGTCGTTGACGGCGCAGCCGCCCTCCCCCTGGGGACCGCCGCGCGGGATGGGGGGGCAGCGACCGCCCGCACCGCCCTTTGACCGTGAAGCGCTATTCAACCACCTGAACCTCACAGCGCAACAGCGCACGCGCCTGACCGCGCTCATGAACGAGACCGAGGAGCAGATGCGCCAGCTGCTTACTCGGCTACACGAACAGCGGATGCAGCTCATGCAACTCTACGGACAGTACCAGTTTGACGAGAAGGTGGCGCAACGCCTCATCAACAACATCAACCAGATACAGGCGGAGCTCTTGCGCGAGCATCACGAGCACCAGAAGCAACTGCGCCGCATTCTAGACCGGGAGCAGTTCGAACGCTGGAATGGCTGGTGGAAGGAGCGTATGCCTTTCGCTCCGCCAAAGGGCGAATGGGGACGACGTGGACGCGAGGGTAAGCCGGGATAACCGATGTGGTGGGTGGTGATTGGCGCGGCGGCGCTGCTGGGGTTCTGGTGGTTCTTGCTGGCTGTGGCTGCGGTGCGCCCGCCACGTGCTCCCCTGTTCCTGACCCCGTTTGACCTGCAGGTTCCCTTTGACCCCGTCTCTTTCGCCTCGCGCGACGGCACGCCTCTGGCAGGATGGTGGCTACCTCATCCTCGCGCGCGGGCGGTGGCGGTGCTGTGTCACGGCTACGTCGCCAACCGTTGTGAAGTGTTGGGGGTGGCGCTAGAGCTGTACCGCATGGGATTCAGCTGTCTGCTGTTCGATTTCCGTGCACACGGCGAAAGCGGTGGGCGCTACACGACCATTGGCATTCGCGAGGTGCAAGATGCGCTCGGCGCAGTGGATTTCGTCGCACGGTTTGGGCTACCCATCTTGCTGTTTGGTTCTTCGATGGGTGGAGCGGTCGCCATCATGACCGCTGCACGCGACGAGCGAGTCGGCGCTGTGGTAACCGATAGCGCCTACGCCCGTCTCACCGAGGCGGCGAACAGCTGGTGGGAAGCGGGATTCGGTCCGCTGCTGGGCAAGCTGTGTCGCCCCGTAAAGTATCTGGCGATGCTTCTCACCCGCTCCTCCCTCTCCGACGCCGAGCCTGTGCGTGATATCGCGCAGATTGCTCCACGTCCCGTGCTGTTGATTCACGGCGACCGCGACCACCTCGTGCCTGTAGAACACGCCCACGCCCTGTATCGGGCGGCAGGGGAGCCGCGTGCCCTCTGGATTGCCAACGGCAGCGGACACGTGCAGGCAAGGGTAGACCAGCCAGAGCAGTACTACGCACAGATTGCGCATTTTCTGTCAATTTGGCTCCAGAAGGAGTCCGTAAAGGAGGTGTTGCCTCCTCCGTCAGACGCCGCCGCTTCGTCGTAAGGGGGATACTGTCATTTGTTTAGAGACAAGGGAATCTTCCAAGCGAGTTGCTGCAGCGCTGGCTGGGTGAAAGCCTCCAAAGTACGCAGCAAGCCCCTGCCAGGGAGCAGGGGCTGCGTATCTCCGTCACATAGCAGATGGGCGACTAGCCCGCAGGTTGTGCTGCGAAGGCAGGCTCCTCGCTGCGCGTCTTCTCCAGGGCGATCAGATACAGGAACAAGCCAAACAGCGGCTTCGCTGTCAGGTCTGCAAGGCTATAGCCGACCTGCAGTACCACCTCTGCAGTTGCTCCGCTGAAACCCACCATCGGCGCCAGGTAGGCGATAGGATAGAACAGCCACGAGATGAGCAGTAACGTACGGGTGGTGCTGATGAGCTGATTCACGCGTGGCGCGAACCGCGCTTCAGCAACGGCGCGGCTCAGCTCCCCGTAGAGCACGTATAGGATGTATGCGAAGGGGATGCAGCTGAGCACGAACCAGACGCCGCGCACAGCCATGTTCTGCCTCTCAATCTCGCCAGGGTAGCCCAGCGCCAGCATGAGGATGGCGGCGAGTACTAGGCGCGTGATGAGGCTGTTCGTCTTGTCGCGGGGCAGCGCCATCACGTAGATGAGCTCTGTCAGCAGCAACGGCACCGTCACAATCCAGTCGGCGTAACGGTAGAAGTCGTTGAATGGCTTGCCCGACGGCACGTAGAGCCCTGTCTGGCTCAGCTCGTAAGCGCCACGCCAGCTCTCGAAGATGCGCAGGTAGTGGTAACCTGCGATAAACACGACCAGCGCCGACAGGTACAGCGCGATGTGATAACGCGGGCTGACGTAGCTGCGAACCAGGATGAAGAAGATGCCCGACGCGCCCATCACCGCTACCGTGAGAGACAACACGTTGAATACTAGCCAGTACTGGGAATAGGAGAGTTCTGGCAGGTTCATCTTCCCACCTCCCCATAGCTCTTGAGGTTACTTGGAGACGACCACGTCGCGCTTGGGCTTGTGGATGGTCTCCAGTATATACATACGCCAAATGCATAGTAGATATTCTGTGACGTAAATCACATATGTGAAGATATGTTCTCAGCAGTTGAGGTGAAGAGGAAAACCAACTTGGGACAGGGGAGAACCGAGGCGCTTACAGGCGTGGCGTCGTGTCCGCCACGCCTGTCACGACATGCCGTCACGCCTGCGAAGGCGCTCCAGCGATGTTCGGGTAGACCTTCTCCACTTCGCCGCGGTCGATGCTTTCCGAGTCCTCGCGGAAGCGCCGCTCGTTGAACAGCGCCATGAACGCAAAGCCTGCCACGACGGTAATCACGATGGGCACTACGAAAATCATCGTCCAGTTGTGGTAGAACAGCGGGTCGCCCCTCTCAGTGGCGCCGTACTGGATGCTCGTCCTGAAGAAGTCATGCACACGTCCCGACAGGAAGTGCCCGATGAGCATCCCCAAGCCGTTGGTCGCGAACACCAAGAGCCCCTGCGCGCTGGCGCGAATGTCTTTCGGGCTGAGACGCTCCACGGCAATCATGCCACCTGCGAAGAAGAACGAGTAGCAGATACCGTGCAGCGTCTGCGCCGCAATCACCAGCCAAGTCGGTTCGCCGATGGCGAATACTGCGTAGCGCACAGGCCAGGCGAGGATGCCCAGAAAGATGGTCGTGCGCATGCCCAGATAGCGGATGGAGGGGTACAGCAACAGCATGAGCAACACTTCGCCGACCTGCCCTAGCGTCATGGCGAACTGCGCCGTGCTTTCGGGGAGCCCCACTCCACCCAGACGCATCTCGGGGTGGCGCGGCTCGGTCAGGAACAGGAAGGTCAGGTTGTAGTAAAAGGGCAGCTCAATCGCCACGATAAACGAGATAGTGAGCAGGATGGCGAAGTTGCGGTTGATACGTAGCTGCAACGCCTCCAGGAAGGCATAGGGGTTTTTCGCCTCCTTCGCAGGGGGGGTGTGCGGCAGAGTAAGGCAGTACAGCCCCATCAGGATGGACACGATTCCCGCTACGAGGAGGCTATCGCCCGTGTGGCTGACGCCAGGCGTACGCTGCTCCCAGAA
>JANWXG010000251.1:0-3196 GCA_025057335.1 bacterium
CACAATTGCTGCACAAAATCCGCGAAAGGTCGGAACTCGGTTACGAGCCTACCTATAAGGGATTGAAACCTTCCCAATCACCTAGTGCTCCGTAGAGACGATCAAGACGCGTGTTACGAGCCTACCTATAAGGGATTGAAACGCGGAGGTCGTTCCACGTCACGACGACCTCGTCTTTTGTTACGAGCCTACCTATAAGGGATTGAAACTGGCAGTGACATCGAACGAATCGATCTGCTGGCGCAGGTTACGAGCCTACCTATAAGGGATTGAAACCTTACGGTCGCTTGGACACGGAAGACGATCTCCTTCTCGGTTACGAGCCTACCTATAAGGGATTGAAACGTCAATGGGTTGACGAACAAGCGCCCGGTGCAGCGCGTTACGAGCCTACCTATAAGGGATTGAAACGGTAGTCTCGGCAGCCGATGGTTCCCTCGAGCCTTCCGTTACGAGCCTACCTATAAGGGATTGAAACTGTGGACCATGAGGACCGGCTGGCCCCTGTGGACCAGGGTTACGAGCCTACCTGTAAGGGATTGAAACCCGGTTGCAACAGGTAGCGCTGCCTCTTGCCCTTCGCGACGAGCCTGTCTGGGATTGCCACACTGCACTGGATGAAATCTTGGAGACAGCGATGGTTGCAACGAGCCTGCTGAAACTCCCTACCTGACCTTCCCCTGCCTGCTTGCACCGTGACCAAATGCGCAAAGCAACAGAAGCCCCTCTACCTGCGAAGAGGTTCCACCCGCAAGGCAACAGAGGCTCTCCCTCCCCCCCTGCGCAGGAGCAATCTGCCGGCTCACCTGTCCCCGATGAGGGAGATACACCCGCCGCCAGGTGAGCGCAGGGCTGGAACGCCCTCATCGCGAGAGGAAAGTATGCTCCTACTTGCATTATTATAGATAATCTGCTATAATAATAGGCGTCAGGTTATGCTTTTTCTCGGGGCGCGATATGCGGGCGCATATCTTAGAGGTGCACGGCTCCCAGAGCGTTGAACTGTTTAAGGCGCTGGCTTCCGAAACGCGAGTGCGTATCCTCGAACTGCTGGCGCAAGATGAGCGCAACATCCACGAGCTCGCTCAAGCACTGGACACCTCGCAGCCCACCGTCACCCGACATGTGCAGCTGCTGGAGCAGCTGGGACTGGTGCACACCGAGTATCGCCCCGGCGTGCAGGGGATGCAAAAGCGGTGTCGCCTCGCTTATGACCGCTTCATCATCTCCTTCGAGACCGTTCATCCTCCCGAGGAGCAGGTGGAGGAGATTGAGATGCCGGTCGGTCTGTACACCCTAGTGCATCCCACGCCCACCTGTGGTCTGGCGAACCAGGAGCGCATCATCGGCTTCCTGGACGACCCGCAGTCGTTCTACGACCCCGAACGCGCGACGGCGCAGCTGCTCTGGATGGCGGAGGGCTTTGTGGAGTATGTCTTCCCGTGTACGCTGGGCGTTGGCGTGGAGATTCACCGTCTGGAGCTGCTGATGGAGGTGTGTTCCGAAGCGCCCAACTACAACAACTACTACCCCTCCGACATCAGCGTGTGGGTGAACGGGGTGGAGATAGGCACCTGGACCTCGCCAGGCGACTTTGGAGGAAGGCGCGGCAGGCTGAATCCCACCTGGTGGAACGACTACATGACGCAGTACGGCATGTTGAAAATCTGGTCTGTGGACGCGGAGGGGAGCTACGTGGATGGAACGCCCGTTTCCGACGTGACCATCCACGACCTGATGCTGGCGCCACGACAGCCCATCGTGGTGCGCATTGGGGTCAAGCCCGACGCAGAGCATGTGGGCGGGTTCAACCTGTTCGGACGGGGTTTCGGCAACTACGAGCAGGACCTCGTATTGCGCCTGCACTACACGCTTCGCCAACGCGAAAGGTCTCCTGAGCCGACTGTGATGCAGAGAGGGGGTGAGACGCAGTGATCTCTTCAGGGCTGAAACGGGAGATTCCCGGCTGGGTAGGGGTTGTGGTCGTGGTGGTCATCGTAGCGGTGCTGGTGATTGCAGGTTACCGCTACTTCACCGCCTCCGAAGCGCGCAAGCCGGGGCAGTATCCGCCCGAAGCCTACCAGCCGCCAGGCTACGCACAGCCGATGCAGGCGCCCGGCGCGACGGCGGGCGGGGGGCGATGAACAGACCTCGCTCGCGTCGCAGAGCCAGCGGCGTGGCTGGAACATGAGATACCAAAGGCACCGCGAGAAGCGGTCACACAACCAAACGGACACACTACAACAAACGAGGAGGTACATACCATGAAAAACCGAGCTTTCACCCTCATCGAGTTGCTTGTCGTCATCGCCATCATCGCGATACTGGCGGCGATCCTGTTCCCGGTGTTCGCCCAGGCTCGCGAGAAGGCGCGCGCGACATCCTGCCTGTCCAACATGAAGCAGTTAGGTTTGGCGCTCGCCATGTTTGCGCAAGACCACGAGGAGTATCTGCCCAAGGCGTGGTTCAACGACGAACCCGACCGCTCTTGCCCGGGCTGCTGGGGCTATCGCGACCCGATGTGGGGCTGGGACTACGTGCTCCTGCCTTACGTCAAGAACAAGCAGATTTTCCAGTGCCCCTCCGACGGCGAGAGCTTCCCGCGCGGGCTGTGGAACGACAGCTGGAGTGGGCTGCCTGACCGCCCCGAAGCCGACAACATCCCTGGCTCATATCGTCTGAACATCAGCGACTATCCCAACGGACCCTGGAACGCGCTCAAGCTCTCCGCGCTGGAGAAGCCGGCGGAAGCCATCCAGATTGTGGAGAGCGTGCCTGGCGTCAACAACTGGCAGTGGCACCAGGTGGCAACGTGGGAAGCCGACCCGGGCTACGTGTGCATCGACTTCACCACGAACGTGGCGTTCAACCGCCACAACAAGACCTCGGGGAACACCATCGCCCAGCGCAATCAGGGCGGCTCGAACTACGTGTTCGCCGACGGACACGCTAAGTACCTGACGTGGGGGCAGACCTGGCGACGCATCGGCGACGACGTGCAGAAGGGAGGACAGACCGTCACGCCCACCATGTGGCGACAGAACTTCAGCGGCTGGAACGACCGCTGCAACTATCGCGAAGGGCAGAACCGCTAGACGCCCCTCGGAGGGACGCGACAGAGCGCGTCCCTCCAAACGGTCAAACCATCTCTGGAGGTTCACGCTCCGTCGTGACCCCTGCGGATGCTCCGTCGTGA
>JANWXG010000251.1:3206-3465 GCA_025057335.1 bacterium
GTGACCATGCCGGCGGACGCGACAGAGCGCGTTCCTCCAGCTAACCGCTCACCCTACTCCCAACAGCGTCATCGTTACGGGCAACACCCCAAGCGTCATCAGCGTGCCCACCACAATCACCAATGTCGCCAGCTGGTGGTCGCAACCGTAGCGCTCGGTAATCACGGCGTTCACCATCGCGCTAGGCATGGCGGATTGCGTCACGGCGACCAGCCGCGCGACACCGCCCACCTCCGCCCACCCCGTCGCCAGCCACATC
>JANWXG010000252.1 GCA_025057335.1 bacterium
CCCAAGACGGCGTTCGCCTTCAAACCGCCAGCAGGCGCCCAAAAGGTAGAAGAGCCGCAGGTCGCACGACGCGAAGACACCACCACGCTCGAAGGGCAAGCCGCGCCAGATTTCACCCTGACCGACCTGGAGGGCAACGAGGTGTCGTTGAGCAGCCTGCGCGGCAAAGTGGTGTTCCTAGACTTCTGGGCAACCTGGTGTCCACCTTGCAGGGAATCATTGCCCCACACGCAGGCGCTGAGCCAGCACGAGAAGGCGAAGTCGGGTGACCTGGTCGTGCTGGCCGTGAACGCACGCGAGGAGCTGGACAAGGTGAAGAAGTTCATGCAGGACAACGGCTACAGCTTCCGCGTGCTCATGGACAAAGATGGGGCAGTGTTGAACGCCTACAGGGTGCAGGGCATCCCCACCTTCGTGCTGATTGACCGCGAGGGCAAGATATCGCAGGTGTGGGTCGGCTTTGCTCCGGGCAGCGAAAAGCAGATGGAGGAGGCAGTGCAGCAAGCGCTGGGACAGTAGTCCTTTCCTCCCTTCCCCTTCTCTCGTGCGGGGGGAAGGGGATTGCCCCTAGAGGTTCAAGCTGACGTCTCAGCGTGAAGACGAATCCCTGCGGAGATGGCTACAAGTGAATCGAGCAGCATGGTAGCGCTCGTGGCGATACAGATGCGCACGACGCTGGAAGACTACCAGAGCGAACAGCGGCTGACGGCGCGCATAGACGCTCTCGTTGCTCGTGCGAAGCAGCAGTCTCGCCCCGCTACTCAGGTGCTGGTGGTCTTGCCAGAAGATGTGGGTTTGGGGATGCTGTTCCTAGACGACTACGGCGCAGTAAAGGGTTGCCGTAGCATCTATGAGGCAGCGAAAGAGCTCTTTCAGCGTTATGCGGAGCCTGTCGGTCGCCTGGTGCAGACGTATCAGGTTCCTCCCATCCGTGCTCTCCTGCTCGTGCTGGGCGAAAAGCTGGAGAGCCGCTATCGTCGTCTATTCTCGCGGATGGCACGCAAGCATCGCGTCACGCTGGTAGCAGGGAGTGCCCCCCTGCCTGATAGCAGGCACCGCACCGAAGTGTATAATACGTGCTACGTCTTCGACCCGCAGGGAAGGCTGATTCTGCAACAGCGCAAGGTGCACCTCATTCCGTTGGAAGGGCAGGAGGGAATGCACCTCAGTGCGGGGCGGGTTGAGGACCTGCGGGCAGTGGACACTCCTGTAGGACGGCTAGGCGTGGCAATCTGTCTGGACGCCTTCCACGCCGACGTCATTGAGACGCTCGTTCGCCAGGGGGCACGCCTCATCGCCCAGCCCTCTTTCAACCCCCTGCCCTGGACGCCAGAACAGGCGGAGAGCTGGAAGGCGAGCCTGTGGCAGGCATGCCAGCGGTATCCCGATGTAGTGGGCATCAACCCGATGATGGTGGGCAAGCTGTTCGACGATGTGGTGATGGAAGGACGCTCGAGCATCGTGGCGCACGCCTCGCGCACGCATGACCAGTCGGGCTACCTGGCACAGGCGAAGAGCGCAACCGAAGAGGAGATACTGGTTACCCTCATGCCTCGCGAGGCAACGCGGTAGCAACGCGTTCCCTCCGCCCCATTCTGCCCGCCCCCCCTTGCCCCCTCTCCCAGCAGGAGAGGGGACAAGGATTTCGCGACTCGGACTGACAGCTGAGGTTTCGACTGAGAGGCAACGGCGCCCCGCGAAGGCGTCTGCCTGTAGTGCAGACCTCAGCCTACCAGATTGTGCGATGTACGAGCCGCAGAATGGAAGAGGGTAGGAGGTTCTTCTCCCCGCTCAGAAGCGCAGGAAGCTCCCCTGTCATGCTCGACCGAAGGCGAAGCATCTCGTTACCCCAATGCCATATCCGCGCGAAGCGCTGCAGGGGATTCAGGATTCTTACCGCCAAGGGGCGAATAGTATATAAAACTCGTCACATCTGTACCTGTCTGTAACTACAGACGAACTGCATAAGGAGGTTGCGACAAATGAACTGGCGACAGGTCACGGTGGCGTTGGCGGCAACGGTTGTCGTGGCTACCATCGCGTGGGCACAGCTCTCGCCCGACACGGGGCGGTGCATGAACCACATGCGGCAAGCGCTGCGCGCAGTACAGGCGTACATGCAGGACTACGACGAGATGTTCCCGCCTGCCACGAACCCCACCAAACTGCTGGAAGCGATTGGCCCCTATCTGAAGGATAACAAGACCGCGCTCACCTGTCCCGTCACGGGCAAGCCGTATCGCACCAACCCCCACATCTCGTGGCGCCCCAAGAGCAACTACCCCAACCTAGGCGAAGTAGTCGTACTCTTCGACTCCGCGCCACACAAGGACAAGCGCTACGTGGTTGGCTTCGCGGACGGCACCGTCAAAGCGGTCACCGAAAAAGAACTGGCAGCGATTAAGCAGAAGGCGAGGCTCAAGTAGTTTCAGAGGTTCGGGGGCGATGCAGCCTCTTCGCCCCCGAGTGTGGAGGCGATAACCGCCATGCGTTTAGCAGCATGCCTTCTGGGGCTTTGCCTGTGCGTCCCCGTCTTTGCCCAAACCCGCGTGCAACAAACCGCCGAGGGCTGGCAAGTGGAGAACGCCGCCCTGCGCTTGTCGTTGTACCCTGAAAGGGGAGCATGGTCGGTGCTCGACAAACGCTGTGGCTATCTCTGGCGCCAACCCGCAGAGCGCTCCTTCCCCATGCGCGACGTGCATCCCCTGCCCGACGGAGTGCGTTTCGAGAGCGACCTGCCCCTGCAAGACGGGCGCAAAAGCGCGCTAACTGTCACCCTGCGCCTGCCTGCACGAGCAGACGAAATCCACGTGCGCATGGAGGCAGTGGGTGACGACGCTCCCTTCACCAGTATATTCTCCCTGCCTCCCCTGCTGCTGGACACGCCGCAGGGCGCGCTGGCGGTAGCGGACTACGCCAACGGGCAGCTCTACCCTCTCCACTTGAAACCTTTCCCCGCCCTCTGGCGTGACCTCCATCGGCTCGACCTGCCGCTCATCGGGGTAGTGGACACCGAAAAGGGGTTCGGCTACGTCATCATCGTGGAGACCTCCGACGACGCCGTCATGGAGTGTAGGCATTACCGCGTCGGCGAACGAGAGATCGCAGCGCCTCAGGTCATCTGGTGGGCGCAGAAGAGCAGGTTTGGCTACCCGCGTCGGCTCATCTACCGTTTTCTCGATAAGGGCGGATATGTAGCGGTCGCCAAGACCTACCGCGCCTACGCGAAGCAGCAGGGGTTGCTGGTCACTCTGCGCGAGAAGGCGCGGCGCAACCCGAACCTGCGCAAGCTCTTCGGCGCGGCAGACGTGTGGGGGGTGTGGGGAGTAGACTACGCGCAGTTCGTGCGCGAGGCGAAGCTGCTGGGGATTGACAAGCTGATTCTACACGGCACTACCTCTCCCGAGGCGATGCGCCAGGCGGTCGCTGCAGGCTACCTCACGAGCGAGTACGACAACTAC
>JANWXG010000253.1 GCA_025057335.1 bacterium
CCGTCGCAACCATGCAAAACCTGCGGCTCGGCAGGAGCCTCACCCTCCAGACCCGCTGTCGCTCTGAGCAAAGCGAAGAATCTCAGATGCTTTGCCCCTGCCCAGCACGACACAGCAACGGTTCAACAGCAGGCTTGCCCTTACAGTCTTCATACGATGTTGCGTCAA
Source organism: bacterium (assembly GCA_025057335.1). Classification (GTDB taxonomy): domain Bacteria; phylum Armatimonadota; class HRBIN16; order HRBIN16; family HRBIN16; genus HRBIN16. The sequence goes on from JANWXG010000253.1 coordinate 169, forward strand.
GCGAGGAACATTGACGAAGCTTCGCTGCTCGCTGAGCAGGACAGGGGGAGTTCTCACGCGGAGGACGTCAAATATCGTCCTCCGAGTCGGTTTCCTCAGCGGGAAATGCATTGCAGGGCAGGAGCAGGCGCGGTCGCGCCTGCAGCCTCTGCGCAGGCGAGCAACCGCGCTCCCAAAGGACGTGTGGTTCCACGAGCAGGGAAGGAATGTACCGCGTAGCGAACACCTCTAGCTCGTCTCCTCAGGCATGTAGTCTCGAGCGACCGCTACCTCATCGTATTCAGGCATGCGGTCAGTACGCGCGATGTGGGGGGCGAGTTCACGCAAGTCGAAATAGTTACGTCCCACCACATTGCGCAGCTCCCGAGCAGTCATGTCCGGATGCGCCACGACCGCAATCCGCTTGCCCTTGCACCGCAGCAACTCCAACGCCCGCTCGAAATCTCCATCTCCGCTCATCAGCACGCACATATCGAAGAGGTTGACGGTGTTGAACATGTCGATAACCAGTTCGACATCCAGATTCGCCTTTTCTACAATCTCGCCTGTCGTGTCGTCAATCACCTGCTTGATGTTCTTCGTGCGCACGATGTAGCCTGAATACATCAGATACTCATGGAACCGAATGTCCCGCGCTAGGGTAGTGCTGTCGGCACCGGTGTAGTAGTACGCCTCGCTAATGATGTTGTTCTGCGCCGGTCCGAAGAAGTGGAGCACTTTGCGAAAATCGATAAACCAGCCCAGTCGCTTTTGCGCGTAATACATATTCGCTCCGTCTACGAAGATGCTCACGCGAAGAGGTGGTTGACGCAAAAGCACGCCTCGGTCGTACTTCCAGACGTCGCGTGAGTACATAGCGCCTCCTTTCCCCGTGCTGAAATTTTACTGTTGCTTTAGGCACGCTCCTCATCAGTTCCTGCATCAGAAGGAGGATGATTACACTTTTCCCTAGAGGCTCAGAGCGCGCCCTCTCCGCAACAGGACAACCTTTCCCCGTTCTGATTCTGCTTCAGGCTCTGCTGCACTGCTTCTCGAGCACGTTGCAGCCGTTCTCGCGCCTGACGTTGCAACTCTTCCCGTGCGGGGAACGCTAGCCCTCTCGCTACCCCGATAGCCAGCGAAAGCAACGCATACACCAGCCAAAGATGTCGGTAGAACAGCGACCCCTCCAGCCAGAGGGGCAACGGGATGAGCAAGGTGAAAAGGTACAGGGTGGTCATCCAGCGCGTCCACTCCGCGCGTAGGGAGAAGCGCCAGCGGTTCGCAATGCCGTGCCCGACAGTGCCGCCGACGAAAAACAGTCCTATCGAGGGCACGTACACCTGCATCATCCCCAGCACGGTTTGCCAGTATTCCATCTCTACACCCGTTCCAGCTCCTCGGTGAGGGCAGCACGCTTGCTAGTAGAGCGCTTGTCCAGCAGCTTATTCAACGCCTGCACGTATGCCTTGGCGCTGGCGACCACGATGTCGGTAGCGGATCCCCGCCCCGTGAACACGTCGCCATCCTGCCCCCGCACGCGCACTGTGACCTCCGCCATCGCGTCGATGCCCTCGGTCACCGCCTGTAAGGTGAACTCCAGCAGCTCGTTGGGCGCCTGCACAATCTGGTTGATAGCGCTGTAGGCGGCGTCGACGGGACCCGTGCCTGTTGCGGTGGCTGTGCGCTCCTCGCCGTTGGCGTGGCGTAGTTTGACGGTGGCAGTGGGCACAATTTTGTCCCCTGCCAGCGCCTGCACGTGCACTAGCTCGTAGGTCTGCACGACCGTAGACGCCGCATCGGCGACCAGCGCTTCTAGGTCTTCATCGTACACCTGCTTCTTCTTGTCCGCCAGTTCGAGGAACTTCTCGTAGATGCGCTCGAACTGCTCCCCCTCGAAGTGGTAGCCCAGTTCCTCAAGGCGGTGGCGCACACCGTGACGTCCGCTGCGTGCCGTGAGGATAATTTTGCTCTCCGTGATGCCCACCGTGCGCGGGTCGATAATCTCATAGGTGGTACGCTCTTTCAACACGCCGTCCTGATGGATGCCCGACGAGTGGGCGAAGGCGTTAGCGCCGACAATCGCCTTGTTAGGCGGCACGAGGATGCCCGTGAGCGTGCTCACCAAACGGCTGGTCTTGTAGATTTCGGTCGTGTTGATACCTGTGTACATGTTCTTGAACACATCTTTGCGCGTGTGTATCGCCATCACCACCTCCTCCAGGGAGGTGTTGCCCGCGCGCTCGCCGATGCCGTTGATGGTCACCTCAACCTGCCTTGCGCCGTTGAGTACACCCGCCAGCGTATTCGCGGTCGCCATACCAAGGTCGTCATGGCAGTGGACGGAGACAATTGCCTTGTCGATGTTGGGCACGTTGTTCATGATGCCTCGAATGAGCGCGCCAAACTCCTCAGGCACAGTGTAGCCGGTGGTGTCAGGCACATTGATGACCGTGGCGCCCGCTTTGATGACCGCCTCGATGACGCGGTAGATGTACTCGGGGTCGGCGCGTCCTGCGTCCTCCAGGAAGTACTCCACGTCGTCCACGAAGCGTCGGGCGAACTTCACGGCATCCACGCCGCGCTCTAGCGCCTCCTCGCGCGACATGCGCAGCTTGTACTTCAGATGGATATCCGAGACGCCCAGTCCAGTATGGATGCGCGGGCGCTTCGCTGGCTTGAGCGCTTCCGCTGCCACCTCGATATCCTTGTGTACCGCGCGCGTCAGCCCACACACAACCGCGTTCTGAATGATTTTGCTGACCTCCTGCACGGCGCGGAAGTCGCCCGGCGAGGAGATGGGAAAACCCGCCTCGATCACATCGACGCCCAAGCGCTCTAGCTGTCGGGCAATCTCTATCTTCTCTTCCACGTTGAGGGAGGCGCCTGGAGACTGCTCTCCGTCGCGCAGCGTGGTATCAAATACGTAGATGCGTACCCCATCGCTGGTCATGGCTATCACCGTCCTCTCCTAACTCCTTACAGGCGGAAGCCTACACTGCAAACCTTCTCTCGTTCTTCGTTCGTATTTCAGTACGCCCCTGCAGACTAAAGCCTGCACTACAAACCTTCTCGGTTTGTAGTGCGCACTTTAGTGCGCCTTTGCCCCCGTTGCAACGGCTCAGCGGGGGACTCGTTGTTAACGCTTTCGTTATTCTGAAGTCCCTGTTGCTTGTTAAGGAGAAGCACTCCCGTGCTTCACTACGAGCTAAACAGTTTGTCGGGCGCCGTGTTGGTAGTAGCGCACGTCAGCGCGCCTCTTGTCATTCTGAGCGAAGCACT